>JBEKRJ010001022.1:0-2707 GCA_049518835.1 Solirubrobacteraceae bacterium | reverse complement strand
GATCGCAGCGTGGCTTGCTGACGGAGAAACTCTTGGAGGCAGTATTTCGGACAGTTTTGCTATGTACAGACAAGTGCTTTGCGCCGCGGCTGTAGCTGCACAAGGTCATCGGGGTCCATGTGCCATGACCTTAGCGCAGATGTAGGCGGAAAAATGTTCGAAGATGCGCCTGATAATAGTTAGGTGCCATTCGCATGAATGAGCGATGGCGTGGCGGCGTTTCTTTGACTGCCTTGATGATGATTTGCGCATCTGGTTCGCTTCATGCCCAGGATGCGGCATTCAACGCGGGCGTCTTCCCCACCCGATCAGTCTGGAGCGGTGTTTACACTCAAGCGCAAGCAGCTCGTGGGAAGGCGGCCTATCAGCAGATTTGTTCAGAGTGCCACGGTCCGGAACTCGAAGGCGATGGTGCTAACGCGGTTTCGCAATTGGCTGGGCCAGGCTTTATGTCCAATTGGGACAATCGCACCGTCGGCGAACTGGTTCGGCGCATCCATGCACAACCAAATGACAGTCCTGAAGATATTGGTGTCGCACGTGCGACGGATCTTGTTGCCTTTATCTTAGCCTCTAATGGAATCCCCGCCGGCAACGAAGAATTGCCAACCGAGCGAGCGATCCAAGCACAAATCCTAATTACGAGCCAAAAGCCACGCTGATGATGACTATCTAGGCAGAGAACGGCGCCTTTGCAGATGTAAAGCTCCTTAGCGATCAGCAAACTTCAAAATATCTCAAGATAGACTGCCTCGGCATCGATCTATAATCCGGCCGCAATGAGTTCGTGATTGGCGACATCTTCCATCCCATCGCTGGTCGCAACGCTATCGTCGTTGACATAAAAATCCCTATCAACATCAGCTTGTTGAACACCGCCTAACTCGGCCAGGGGATGTTGGTTGTCGGGCGTCGTGAAAGTCGTGATTATTCTTGGTAATCCTGAAGTGGTCCTAACTAGGTGCGATTCTTCGGCAGAATCATAATCGGCCAGCACGATTTTCAAATTGGGATAGGCATCGGCTTGGTTTAGGGCTTCTGCATCTCGGATTTCACCAGCCGGTAGTAATTGACCAGGAAGCGGCCGGAAGCGCCATTGCCCTTTATCAGCCATGCCTTATCCAGGTCGGCCAGCGGATTGGCGGCAATAACCTGTTCTTCGGTCATGCCCTTGGCGATGTCTTTGGCAAGGCGCGATTTCGCTGTCACCAGCATGTTGCGAAAGGCAATCGCTCCGGCTTTATCGGTGACCTGGCCATGGCCAGGCACAATTTTGGTTTTGGCGTCGGAATGATCGACAATGAAAGTTGCCGCCGCGATCATTCCGTCAGTGCTGTTGCCGCTGCCCGGCGCGTCCACGCTGGGATAGCCAGGTTTGTGCATGGTATCGCCAGTGGCGATCACGTCGGCGTCGGGAAAAAATATGATGGTGTCACCATCGGTATGGGCGTGTTCCACATGCACGAGTTCCGCCCTCTGACCGCTCAGCTTCACTTCCGTGCCCTGGCCGGAATAGGTCTGGACCGGCCATGCCATCTTGGGGACGGGCGTGCCGGGCTGGCCGTTCGCGCCGGGCGGCGGATTGCTCATGGCCTTCAGGACATTCTCATGCGCCACGATGATGGCCCCGTCCTTGGAAAAGTCGGCATTGCCGCCGGTATGGTCGCCATGGGCATGGGTGTTGATCACGTATTTCACCGGCAGCGGCGAGAGCGTGGCGATCTGAGCCCTGATCTTGTCGTAAAGCGCGGGGAACTGCGTATCCACCACGATAATCCCGTCGGTGCCTACCGCGACGGTGGTGCAGCCGATTGCCATGGCAGGATCGTCGCTGGTCGGAATGATCGCCGTTATGCCATGACCAAGATCGACGGGTTTTTCTTCCACCTTCGAATAGTCGAACGTCCGCTGCGCCATGGCGGGACTGAGCGTCAGGCAGCCGCCCGCCAGCAGAACGGTCAGAAATGCAATTTTCTTCATGTTGTTTCCCCAAATTCCTGTCGCATCTTGATCCGAGATACTCCCGGCGAACGAGCCATTGCGGAGGCGAAATAACCGGATGAATGTCGCCGGATTAGATATTACATCACAATTTTCGGTACCTAGTTATACATAGCGGTTTGCGAATGTCTTGACGATTGACGTAACCATAATGAATAAATCGATCTAAGGCGCCACTACTACTACGCAATCAGACCACTTTCATCTGAGATATCGCCACTGCGCCGGAAACCTTCGGCCGATGGCCCTAACCACTGGATCTGGCCGATCTGATGCAATAGTGTCTCTAACAATATCCGTCGGGCCACAGGCCGCGAAGGGACTACATTGCCGGCCGCCGCGCCAAGCGCAAACAGGATGAATCGCAAGCAACGCCGGACGGAAAAAAAGTCGAGCGGCCACTACGCCCGGGGCGAAAAGCTGTACGCGGAGGGCCTTAAAGCTTTCCAGGCCGGCCAGCCCCTGCTGGCGGCCGAGAGGCTGGAGCAGGCAATTCGTGCCGGGCCCGCCAGCCCAGTTTTCCACATGCATCTAGGGCTGGCGCAAAGCGCCGTGGGCCGGGCACGGGAGGCTGAAGCCAGCTTCCGGCAGGCACTGGAGCTTCAGCCGGATTATTTCGAGGCTAAAGCCAACTTGGCTAACCTGCTCTGGGTACAGGGACGGGTGGACGAAGCCGAGGCTGGCTATACCGCGATCCTCACATTTC
>JBEKRJ010001021.1:0-2739 GCA_049518835.1 Solirubrobacteraceae bacterium | reverse complement strand
CGACGGACGCAAAAAACAGTGCCAATAACACGCCAGCAAGCCAATGTGCATGCCGAGCGCGTCGGCATAGGGTCAGCCACATGTCATCTGAAGGACGCACGCCATGACAGTTGCAGCTACGCGAACGCGCACGGGACTTCTAGTCATCGTCACGAGATTCGTTGGGCTTCGAGTTCGGGCGAGTCGGGCGTGCAGCGGTTTGGCGAGGTCGCGGGTCTTGTGGCTGGCCCAGACGCCTTCGACAGAAGACCGACTCAAAGTCCGTGCTTTCGAAGCGTTTCGCGCTTTCACATCACTTCGCCTGCAGGGGGTTCGATAGCGCTTTCCCGCCGACTACGCGCCGAGCGCAGCCTGCAGCGTCGAGGCCCAGCCGCGGAGCGTTCCGTCGCGCAGCCCGGCGAAGAAGTCGTCGTAGTCGCTCGATGAGAGGAAGTGGAACTGGTAGCGGCGCTTGTTCCGTTTCGCCTTCAGCCTCGATCTTGCAGTAGGGACGAAATCAGCCCGCTTGCAGTAACGCGATCGGACGGCCCGGATGCGCGTCGGTCCAGCGCGCCGGGGCGTGAATTGCACTCTGCGATGGTGGTTGGTGGGCGGTGCGGAGCGGTAAGGACCGTCGGGATCGCCGTGTGGAGCTGTTTTCGAGCAGGCTGACGCTGGCGGTCGGGCGCGATCGTCGTCGTGGAGTCCCGCGTGCCCGCGCGGGGGCAGGTCAGGCGGGCGGCGGCAGCGCTTGCAGCGCCGCGAACGCGTCGGTGAGCTGCCCTGACCAAGGCCAGTCGCGCGCGAGGCGCAGGATCGTACGGCGGGCGTGGCGGGCGATCCGGCCGGACTGGTGCAGTAGCCGGTAGCGCAGCCGCTTGAGCTCCCAGCTGCGCGCAGCGTCGGCGAGGCACAGCTGGGCGGTCCAGGCGATCAGGTCTTGGGCTGCCATCACCAGCCACAGCCACACTTGGTTGTGGGCAAAGGACTGAAAGGGAAGGTTGCGCAGCCCGCAGTCCTTGCCTTGGCGGATGTGATCTTCGACGCGCGCGTGGCCACGGTGAGTGAGATCCAGCTGGGCGATGTCGTCGTCTGGCTGGTCGGTGAGAAACACCGCCAGGCGGTAGCCGTCGTAATCTGCAAAGGACTGCTGATCTCCCTCTTTGAGCTTCGTGCGCCGGGCGATCAGCCGCGAGCCCTCAGGCCAGCCTGAGAGGTCCACCGAGTCGGTGATCTCGCACACCTGCGAGTGCTTGCGCTCTGAGCCGTCGGCGCGGATCGCCTGGATCCACGCGCTTTCGGGCTTGGCGATGATCGCTTCGCGCACGCGCTCGTCGAGGTCAAACCCGACCGAGAACAGCATCTGAGCTTCGCGGCAGTAAGTCGTCAGCTCGTGCGTGGCGCCGGCGCCGTCGGCGCGCACCAGGATCTTGCCCGCAAGCGCCTGCTCGTCCAGTTGCGCGAGCGCGAGATCGATCACCTGCTTGTGATCGGCGGCGGTGTTCGAGCCGGCGTTGCCCGGCCGCAGGATCCCGGCCAGCGCCTCGCCCGTCTCATCCAGATAGCACAACAGCGGATGGTGACCGAACCCGTGTTTGAAATTCCCCGCCGCCTGCTCCTTGCCTGAGTACGCGGTCGTCAACGTCGCGTCGACGTCGATCACCGTCAGCTCTGCCCGCGCCTCGCTGTCGTCGTTGCTAGCGCGTTGGGGGCGCGCGCCCAGCTTCCAGGCTCTCGCTCGGGCGAGCGCGACCGCGCCACGTAGGCGATCAAGGCACGGCGCGTCGATCGAGTCGATCACCCGAAACGCGGTCGCATCCGACGCGACGTTCCCGTACAGGTCAAGCTGATCGCGCAACGCCCCCAGGTCAGCCAGACAATCACCCCCGTCGGCGAGCATCACCGCCAAGTCGCGCAACACCACCCCCGGATCGTGCGCCGAGCGCCGTTGGCGCGTCGGTGCCATCGCCGCAGACAGCGCCCGGGTCAAGCCGACGCGGTCGGCCACCCCCGCCACCAGCGCACTGCCCGCGTGCGACACCTGACCAGCGCCGTCCGCCTTGACGACTAGCTTGTCAACGAGCCCTTCACGCTTCACCATGTGGGTGATCCTCCTGGCGGTCGAACGCGAGTCTTGGTAAACCGCATTCTCCCTGCCCAGGCGGACGTTTCCGCGCCCCGGCCTGTCCGGGGCGCGGCACAGTTAATGCAAGGTCGAGGTCGGGGTGCCGGGCTCGCCGGGCTCGCCGGGCTCGCCGACCGGCATAGTCTGCTCGGCGATCGCTAGCAGCTCGCCGTTGCCAATCGCGTCGGTGAGCGTGTTGTGGATCCAGTACACGGCGCCGTGCTCCGACCAGGCGACGACCATCAGGTGCTGGCCGGAGTAGTACAGCGAGTAGGTCCGCCCGCCGACGGCGACCGCCTGCTCGGGGTTCTGAAACATCGGCGCGTCCGTCCACGTCATGCCCTGCACGTCGTAGTACTGGCCGAGCAGCCCAGCCGAGAACACGGCGACGTAGGCCGGGTAGCCCGTTCCGTTGGGGGCGTGGATTAGGTAGTCGCGGATGTCGACCGGAATCGCGCCCTGGTAGCCGGCCGCGTCCTGCACGCGCGGGTATTCCAGCGGGAACGGCAGGCGTGACGCGATCGTGCGGGCCTGCGAGCGCTGCGCGGCGCTCACCGGCGCGAGCGGCAGCGTCGCCGCCACACTGCGACGTGCGACGGCACGCGCCTGGGCGGCGGTGCTCTTGGTCGGCAGCG
>JBEKRJ010001020.1:0-6442 GCA_049518835.1 Solirubrobacteraceae bacterium | reverse complement strand
ACGGCGGCGGGGCCGTCTGCGCCGAAGACCCACATGCCCCAGTTGAAGAGCGATCGGACCTGGGTGTCGGAGCTCATGACCTCCTCGACGAGGGCGTTGACTTTTGTGTCGGCACCGTCACGGACGAGTTTCATGATCGCGGGCCCGACCTTGTTCTGCACCGCATCGCCAAACGAGTACAAGCCGTCGTACGCGATCAGGGCGGCCGCGCGGTGCTCTGTGGCGGCGGCACGGGGAGCAAGCTGTCCGCCGAAGCTCATCCCCATCAGCGCGATTCGGTTGGGGTCGACGTCCGGGCGTTCAAGGAGCCAATCGACAGCCGGTGTGACGACGGCATCCCAGTCGGGACGGAACAGGAGCTGCTGGTCACGCAGCGCGCTGCCTTGTCCGGGGCCGGCGAACGCGAGCACGTGGTAGCCGCGTCTCGCGGCGGCCGCGCCGCCGGAGAAGTACAGCTCCTCCTCGGTGCTGTCAAACTCGGCTTTCGCACTTTTGAGGTCTCGGCTTTCGCACTTTTGAGGTTGTGAGCGGGATGCGGACGCGGCCGGGATGGCCATGTTGGGGGCGGGCGTTGTGAGCGGTCTGGGCGGCTCAGCGGGCGCGCCGCGGAGGTGCGGGGAAGGAGCAGCGGCGGCTTCCCCGAACTGGTGGGCGTCCATAGTCGATGCCGCGGGCGGGTGGCTGCCCGGTCCGCGGCGCCCACCGGGGGTTGCCGCCGATGCTCTGCGTTCCATCTTCGCTGAATGAGCTTCTGCTCCTGTTCGCGCCATGTTTCTCTCGCCCGACGTTTCAGACGTTCAGGGCGATGGTTGTCGGCCAGATCTCGCAGACGTCGTTGCGTACCGTCTGCGGGATGCTGGCCGGTTGCAGGCTCTCCGGGGTCTGGCATCACGCTCGCGCGCACCGGTTCTTCAGTTCCGCGGGCTGGTCGGTCGATGAGCTTGGGTGCAGGGTCTCGGAGCTGATCGTCGCTCGTCTGCTCGGGCCGCAGGAGCCGCTGGTGGTGCCGGTCGATGACACGTTGACCAAGCGACGGGGGCGCAAGGTGTTTGGCTGCTTCTGGCATCACGATGCGACCGCTAACAGTCACAAGGGGTCGGTCGCGTGGGGCAATAACTGGGTCACCGCCGGGATCAACGTCAAGCTGCCGTTCCTGAAGCGGACCGTGTGTCTGTTGGTGCTGTCGCGCCTCTGGCTCCCGCGCCGCAAGGAGTTCCAGAAGGGCAAGAGCGACCCGGAACGCCCCTCAAAGCCCCATTTGGCAAGTGAGATGCTGTGCCTGCTCGCCAAGCAGTTCCCGGCCCGCAAGATCCACGGCGTCGGCGACGCCGCCTACGCCTCGGGCGCGTTCGCGGGCCTGCCGGAGAACGTGACGATCACTTCCCGACTGCGCTCAGATGCTGCTCTGAATCAGCTGCCCCCGCCCCGACCGCCCAAAGGGCAGCGCAAGCAGGGCCGGCCGCCGGAGAAGGGACCACAGCTACCGAAGCTTGATCAGATCGCGACTGACCCAGCCACCCAATGGGTCAAGACGACCGTTCAGCGCTACGGCAAGACCGAGCAAGTGATGGCCCACGCGTTCCAATGCCTGTGGTACAAGGCGTTCGGCTCCAAGCCCGTCCAGGTGGTGCTGATCCAGGACACCACCAAGCCCTCCGGCTACGAGCTGGCGCCGATCTCAACCGACCTGCAGGCGAGCGCTGCGCAACTGATCGAACGCTACGCCGAGCGCTGGCCGACTGAGGTCGCCTACGAGGAAGGCAAGGAGCTGGCAGGCGTCGGCGATGCCCGCAACCGCACCGAGAAAGCCGTCCAGCGAACCGTCCCCTTCCAGTTCCTATGCGTGACCCTGACAATCGTCTGGTACGCACTCGCAGGCCACCATCCCGACGACGTCAACGAACACCGCCAACGCTCACCCTGGTACCTCACCAAGACCACACCATCGTTCGCCGACATGCTCGCCAAGCTCCGCCGCGTGATAATCGCCAGCCAATTTCACCCAGGTCAAGGGTCCACGCCCACACCCCAAGAAATCGCGAGCGTCCAGCAAGCATGGGCCGCTGCCGGACTCTGAACTGCGAAAGCCGAGGTCAAAACCGCCGTGGAACAAGAGCGCCGGCCGGGGACCGTCCGGGTCACCGCCGCCAGGATGAGCGCTGCCGGCCTCGGCCGGGATCCACCATCCCGGCAGCGTCGTGTCCTCATAGAATGCGCTGCGCAACTGATGAGCGCGCCGCCTGAGCGGGTGCGGTTCCAACGTCTACGCGCCGGAACTCCCCGGGCTCCACACCCAAGGCGACACGCTTGAGGAAGCGACCGAGAGTGCCCGCGAAGCGCTGGAGCTTTATGTCGAGGGGCTGCGCGAGGACGGTCGTTCGCTCGAGATGGGGATCGGTTCGGCGTACGCTGCCGCTGCCCGCGTGAGCGAGCGGCTGCCGGTTCTATCCGGCCAGCAGCCGATCGACGCTCTCGAGAAGGTTGGATGGGCTGCCGTTTCGCCAGCGCGGTAGCCATGTGCGCCTCAAACACGACGAGCGCACGATTGCGCTGGTGGTCCCGCTCCATCGTGAACTCAAGCGCGGCACGCTCGCTGGGATCCTGCGCGACGCCGGAATTGACCGCGACGATCTCCGCCAACTTCTCTGAGGGGCGCAACGCCGGGGCTCCTGGTCAGATTTGCCCTCGCGTAGACATCCCTTCCGCGCAACCGGGGACTCGCTGCCAGCAGGGGTCGAAGTCCCCCACCAGTAGGAGAGCAGGGCCGGACTAGCCCCGCGTGCGAATCGTTGTGGCGCGGCCGCTTCTGCCCGTGCGATGGGGGCGTGTCGCCGGACTCGCGACCACGCGGCGTCAGTTTGGGTTGACAACGTGTCCGTTGTCAGTCTAGACTGACGGTCATGAACGCCGAAGACATCGCCTCCGCGATCGCGTCCAACGACCCGGCGCTGGGCCTTCGCGCCTCGTTGGCGCTCCATCGCCTGGCTGAGAGGGTCGAGGCGGACCACGTCGCGTCGGCCCGGGAAAAGGGCTGGTCGTGGCAGCAGATCGGAGACGCTTTGGGTGTCACCCGCCAGTCCGTGCACGCCAAATACAACAAGGAGTCATCATGACCACCGAGCCCGTGGTACCAGAGGTGCTGCACGCCTGGGCCATCTATTTGCAGGCCAGTGAGGAGGCTCGTCGCCGAGGTGATCGCCGAACGGGCACCGATCACATCTTGCTCGCCTTGTTCGAGGATCCCTCGATCGAAGCCGTGTTGGGCGTCAGCCTGCAGCAAGCTCGCCAGGCCCTTGAGTCGCTCGATCGCGAAGCCCTGGGCGCCCTGGGCCTGGGAGCCGGCGCCGACGCTCCCCCACTGCCGATGCGCGCCGTGCCGAAGAAGCCGAGGATCAGAGACGTCGCGAAAAAAGATCGCTTCCGGATGACGCCTGCGGCCAAGAAAGTGCTTGAGGAGGCGTACAAGCCCAAGGGTCATCGGAAGCTCCAGGTCACAGGCCCCGAGGTTCTGGCCCAGATCCTCGCCCTCCAACCACCAGATCCTGCGGCGGTGCTGCTGGGCGCTCTGGGCGTGAACAGGTCAGACGCGCTGCACGGGCTCGCATCTGCGCTCGCTCAACCTGATCAGACAATGGGCCGCGGGTGACGGCGGTCGTCAGAGCCGAGTCGTTGACCAAGCGCTTTGGCGAGGTTATGGCGGTTACGGATTTGTCGTTCGTGTTGGAAGCGGGGACGATCACGGGCTTCCTTGGACCGAACGGGGCGGGTAAGACGACGACGCTTCGGATGGTCCTGGGCCTGGCGTCGCCGACGAGCGGGCGCGCGCTTTTGTTCGACGGCCCCTACGCCGAGCTCGAGCGTCCGGCACTGCGGATCGGCGCTGTGCTCGAGGCGACCGATTTTCACCCCGGCCGCTCCGGCCGCGACCACCTGCGGACGCTTGGACGCGCTGTCGATGTTCCTGACTCGCGCGTCGACGAGGTGCTGAGCTTGGTGGAGCTCACCGAGGCTGCCCGCCGGCGCGTGAAGGGGTACTCGCTGGGGATGCGCCAGCGACTCGGACTCGCGGCGGCGCTGCTTGGCGACCCGGAGTTGCTGATCCTCGATGAGCCGGCCAACGGGCTTGACCCGGAGGGCGTGCGCTGGCTACGTGAGTTCCTGCGCAGCCTGGCGTCGGAGGGTCGCACGGTGCTCATTTCGAGCCACGTACTCGCGGAGGTAGCGCAAACCGTTGACCAGGTGCTGATCATCAGCCGCGGACGGCTGGTGATCGAGTCTCCGCTGGCAGAGCTGACCGCCCGTGCCGGCGGCGCAGTCCGCGTCCGTGCTGCCGATCTATCGATGCTCGCAAGCGCTCTACGCGCAGAGGATTTACAAGTGACGACCGGTACCGACCATTCGCTGCTCGTGCAAGGCGCACCGAGTGAGCAGGTCGGTGAGATCGCGTTCGCTGCCGGCGTCCCGGTTCACGAGCTGCTGACCGACGATGGCTCGCTGGAGGACATCTTCCTCGAGCTGACCTCCGAGGCGCCGGCATGATTGCGCAGATCAGGGCGGAGCTGCTGAAGATTCGCTCGACCCGGACCACGATCGGGCTGATCCTCGGGATGATCGTGCTGATCCTTCTCTTCACGCTGCTCACCGGGCTACTCGCCCACGCGAGCGGGCTTGCAAGCAAGGAGGACCAGCGTCAGCTGCTGAGCCTGAGCAGTCTCGCTGGCGTGTTCTCCGCACTTGCCGGGGTGTTGCTTGTGACCAGCGAGTACCGCTACGGCACGATCCGTCCCACGATCCTGTTCAACCCCGTGCGCTCACACGTCCTGACCGCCAAGGTCGTCGCCGGCGCGCTTGCCGGACTCGCATTCGGGGTCATCGGCGAGGCAATCGGCTGGGCGATCGGGTACGCAATCCTCGACGGGCGTGGCATCACCGTCATGCTCAGCAGCGGCGACGTTCTGCTGCTCACGCTTGGCGGGCTCGCCGGCGCGGCCCTGTGGGGCGCGATCGGGACTGGCCTCGGCGCGATCATCCACAACCAAGTCGGCGCAGTCATCACCCTGCTCGCCTGGGGTCTAGTCGTCGACAACCTCCTATTCGGCCTCGCGCCTTCCGTCGGACGGTTCGTGCCGACACGCGCATCGGACGCGCTGATGGGTCTCAAGACCCACCATCTGCTCTCGCCAGGCACCGGGGCCATCGTTCTCATCGCCTGGGCCACCGCACTCGCCGCCGTCGGCATCGCCCTAACCGCCCGGCGCGACATCAACTAGCGCCCACACCCGGCTGATCTCAGAATTGGCGAGCAAGCCGACGTCGGCGGCCCGCCGTTCGCTGCCGTCAGCAGCGAGCACCCGCGCGAACACGAACGCAGGTGCCGGCCCGCACTTCGCAAGAGTCGCGCTTGTCGCCAAATGCAGGCGTGCTTGCGGTGGCAAGGTGCCGGGCCCCGTAGCCGCGGGACGGGAGACGTCAAAAAGTGTAAGCGTTCAGTTCCGTAGCGACGCTCGGGTTTGACCGGCGGCGGCGCCCTCACGTTGCAGGGCAGTCGACATCACGCCTGGCATGCCCGTCGCGGGATCAGAGCCGGGCTCACGCCCGATCCGATCACGGGTTCAGAGCAACGGGTCGGCAGTGCCGGATCACGCCTTAAGGTAAACGCGGAGCCTCTTTAGCCGCGGTCGCTTGGGGCGAGCAGCTTGAGCAAAAGGCGTCGGAGTTGCTGCTGTGGGCGTGGACCGCCGAGGGCGTTGTCGAGCTCGGTACTGAGGGCATCGAGGGCGGTTGCGACGTTATGAAGGGCATCGCGTCCGGGTGGTGTGAGTTCAAGTGCGTAGGAGCGGCGGTCGGTGGGATTGCGGCGGCGTTTGACGAGCTGGTTGGCTTCGAGGCGGTCGACGGTCTGGAGGATCGCGGTGCCGCTGAGTCCAAGCCGTCCGGCGATCGCTTGCTGCGAGGTCGGGCCGCTGGCGTCGAGGGTTCTGAGCGTTCCGTACAGCGGCGGCGTGAGCCCGACGTCCTTGAGGCGCTGCGCGAAGCTCTGGCTGACGCAGTGATGGGCGTGTGAGAGGAGGTGGATCGTGCGTCTGGTGAGGGCCGCGGGGCGCTCATCGAAGCCGCCGCCGGCGCTGGCGATTGTCCGCAGCTGCCGCTCGAGCTGCCGCTGCTCGCGGTCGGTCAGCGCCGCAGTGAGCTGGGCGTTGGCGTGGTCGGCTGCGCGTTCCATGTCCGCGAGCGCGAGTCCGCCCTTCACGGTCGGCGCCAGAGCGTAGGAGCGCCGATCGGACGGATCGCGGTTGCGCTCGACGAGCCCGGCCTGCTCCATTGAGTCGATCAGGGAGACCATGATCGTCCGGTTGATCCCGAGGCGCTCGGCGAGTTGCTGCTGGGAGCGGGGACCGAGCTCGGCGAGCGCAGCGAGGACCTCGTGGTAGCGCGGAAGCAT
>JBEKRJ010001019.1:0-3074 GCA_049518835.1 Solirubrobacteraceae bacterium | reverse complement strand
GGGAGCCTGTCGCCAATCGGATCGAGCAGCCCCCGGGAGTTTGCTGCGACACGCGCGGGTCGACGAGGCTGTCAGCGAGCGAGGCGAGGGAAGGGAGCGTGAAGCGGCGTTGACGCGCTGTTCACCACGGCGGTGGTGTGGTGAGCTGCTCGATGATCTCGGCGATCAGAGCTCTGGCTTCGTGCACGGTCAGCGTGAAGGTGATCGGCCCATCGTGGAGGCGGTAGGAGATCAGGATTCCGCGGGGTGCCTCTTGGAACGGGGAGGGACCGATGTCGATCGTGATGTTGGCCGATCCGATGGTGCTGAGCGTGATCGTCATGGTGTTGGCGGTGGTCAGGCGTGGGGTGCTGGTGTTGCGGTCCAGAGCTCGGCGGGGCGCCCGGCGGTGGGGATCTGGGTGCGGGTCGCGCGGCCGGCGAGCGTGAGCGCGTCGAGCGCTTTTTGGATCTGATCGGCTGGCTGGTTGTGTTGCAGGGTGTCTGAGATCTGGCTGCGTGTCAGCCCGCTGGGATGGTGTTGGAGGGCGGTGTGGATCTGTTCGGCGAGCGGGTCGCCGGTGGCGCCTTGCAGCGCCCAGCTGGCTGAGCGGGCGGCGTAGTCCCATAGTGCGAGCGCGGCTTGGAGGTGTTCGGTGTTGATCTGGCGCTCGCCGTCGGCGAGCGCGTAGAGGAGGGCGAGGCGGAGAGCTGGATGTAGGCGTGATGCCACAGCTCGCGTGCTTGCTTATCGAGACGCAGCCGGCCGGCGGCGCGGGCGTGCTCGATCGCGCCCGCGAGCACGGGCGGTAGACCGCTGCCGGCGAGCGTGTCGCTGGCTCCGCCCTCGGGCAGCAGCCGAGTGCGGCGACAGCAGATCAGCAAAAACCGGTTCGCCAGCCCGTTGGCGAGCTCGAGTGCGGTGAGGTGGTGGCGCAGCTCGGCGGCGGTGATGTGCCCGACGACGGCGATGTGCGCGTCGGTGGCGCGGGCGGGCGCGGTGCGCGTCATCAGCTGCAGCGGCCGGCCGTCCCACGCGGAGCGCAGCGTCGCCGAGAGCGTGCAGTTATCGCGCGAGGCGGCCTTCAGCGCGCTGGCGAACTCCGATTCGAACGCCAACAGCCGCCGGTCGCTCACGCCGGGATCGCTGGGGGTGGGGTCGCGCACCGCCCACACCAGACCCTCACCGCTACTCAGACCCGTCAGGATCCGCTCAGCGAGCGTGCTGTCCGCGGTGGCGATCAGCCGGGCGGCGTGATCCCAACTGGTGCCCTTGCGCGATGTCGAGCTCTCGCCGACGAGCAGCAGGAACTCCTGGGGGTGATGCCGGGTCGCGCCGATCTCGAAGTAGGCGCCGCGGCCGACAGCGGCGCCGAAGCCGACCAGCAGCTGGGCGAGGATCGCGACCGGGTCAGCCTCGGTCTCGGGCTCGAGGCGCCTGACGATCTCGCCAAGCAGCCCGTGGTAGGCGGCCGGGCCGGGCGCAGCCGGCCACCCCGGCGGCGCCGGCACGACCAGTCCCCCCGGGCTGGGCGCGGGCTGCTCGGGCGAGACGTCGTCGAACAGGGTGGCGGTGATCGTGGCGGCGGTGGCGGTCATTCGGCCTGCATCTCCGCGACCGCTGCCTGCGCGCAACTCAGATCGACGATCGCGTTCTGGGCGGCGTAGCAGGCGATCAGCGCTTGGGTTGCGAGGTTGTTCAGCTGCCTGGGGATCCCGCGGCTGGAGCGGTGCAGCAACTCGAGCGCGTCGTCAGAGAACAGGTTGTCCTTGCGCCCGGTCAGCTGCACGTGGTGGCGGACGTACTCGCCGGATTCCTGCTCGGTCATGCCGGGCAGCTCGTAGCGCAGCGCGATCCGTTGATCTAAGGCGGCGAACGACCCCATCCGCAGCCGTTTGCGCAGCGTCGGCTGGCCGAGCAGAATCCCCGCGAACGGGCTCTGGGAATCCATCTCGGCGTTCGTCAACAGCCGCAGCTCCTCAAGCTGGGCGGGCGAGAGCAGATGCGCCTCGTCGAGCAGGAGGACGACTTGTTTGGCGCGCTCGGTCCGTTCGCGTTCGAGCAGCTCGCACGCTTGCGCGATCAGGTTGGCCTTGTAGTGATGCGGCTCGCCGCCGAGCGCGCAGACGATCTGGCAGTAGATCCCGCGCGTCCCGACGGCCGGGTTTGCCAGGTAGATGATCGTGTGCCGGCTGTGGTCCAGCCCGGCGACGGCGGCGCGTGCGGCGCAGGTCTTGCCGGCGCCGACATCGCCGCAGATCAACCCCAGCGCGCCCTGGGAGATCAAGAACTGGATCCGCGCCCGCGCCTCCTGATGGGAGGCGCTGCGATAGAGCGCTGAGGGCGCGATCCGCCGATCGAACGGCAGCCGGGTGAAACCGAAGTAGGACTGCATCTGCTCAAAGCCCATCGTTTAGCTCCTCACCAGCGCCGGCACCCCGCCGACGCCATCGTCATCGTCATCAGCGTCGTGATTGTCATCAGCGTCGCGCCCGTCACCAGCGTCGGCGGCGTTGGCGGCAAGCTCGTGGTAGTTGATCCGGCGCGCGAGCCACTCGCGCTCGTGTTCGGCGGCGAGCAACCGCCCGTAGTCGATCCCGCTCTGGGGCCGGGGCTGATCGGCCGGCTCGTGCGCCTGCGGGTGCACGTGCCGTGCGACGTGGTGCAAAAGCGCCTCCCCGAACGGACGCCCGGCGTAGTAGACCTCGATCCGCGCAAGGTCATAGGGATCGAACCTCAGCGGTGCGGGAAGATGCGCCCGGTCGGCGGGGCGAGCGACGGCGGGTGCGCCGGAGCGCGCGTTCTCGTGTCTTCAAGCGCTGCGGCCAGCGGTGGCGGTAGACCGACCGTGCGCCGCTCGCCGTCGGCATCGTGGTAGGTGAAGCGCTCGCCGTCGAGGTCCTGCCAGCGGACGTCGAGCACCGCCTCGACGGTGACCTCATCGACGCACAGCAGCTCCGCCGCGAGTCGCAGGGAGGCGGGCACAGCCGCCAGCCATCGCTGCCGCTCGCGGGCCGGCATCACCTTCGCGTACGCGGCGTAGACCGCCGGGTACCAGTGGCGGTTGCGGAAGTTGGATGGGCTCCAGGCGGTGC
>JBEKRJ010001018.1:0-4127 GCA_049518835.1 Solirubrobacteraceae bacterium | reverse complement strand
GCGGCGCCGTTGATGACGACGGTGTCGCCGCTGCCGACGCCGAGCAGGTCAAGCGTGCGCACCGCGGTCTCGATCGCGACCGGCAGCCCGGCCGCCGCGGCGAAGTCCAGCGACGCCGGGATCGGCGCGTAGTCCGACAGCAACGCGAGCTCGGCCGCGCCGGCGCCGTCGGCCGCAAACCCGAACACCGCGGCTCCCGGCGCCACGTCGGCGACCCCGTCGTCAAGCTCGTCGACGACGCCGGCCACCTCGCGCCCGGTGCGCTGCGGCAGGTCTCCGCCCATCATCCCGCTGCGCAGCTTCCAGTCGATCGGGTTCACGCCGGCGGCGCGAACCGCAACGCGAATCTGCCCCGGGCCCGGTTGCGGGTCGGGCAGCTCGACGAGCTCGAGTACCTCAGGGCCGCCGAAGCGGCTGAACTGGATTGCCTTCACGGGTCGCTCCGATTTCGATCATGGTCCTGCGTCAGTCTGCCAACCGCGCGCGGCGCCCCGCTGCTCGCGCCAGCGCGCGGCGCTCTATCGTCTAGCCCGCGGTGGCGCGGATCCTGATCGTCGACGACAACTTGATGATCCGGACGCTGCTGCGGGAGATCCTGAGCGGCGCCGCGCATGACGTGGTCGGCGAGGCGGTCGACGGGCTCCAGGCCTCGTCCGCGTTGGTGTCACTGCGTCCCGAGCTGGTCACACTCGACCTGGTGATGCCGGGCCTCGACGGGCTCGCGACGCTCGAGCAGCTGCGGATCGTCGATCCGTCGGTGCTCGTCGTGATCTGCTCGGCGTGGCTGACCCAGCGACGGGTCCTCGCCGCCCTCGCGCTGGGGGCGAACGGGTTCATCGCCAAGCCGTTCGACCACCAGGCCGTGCTCGACGCCGTCCGCCGCGTGCTGGCGGATGCGGCCGGTCGCAGGCCGCCGTCGAAGCTGGTCGCGCCGCTGCCCGCGGCCGCCCCCGACGCCGCGGCGGAAGATCGCCGAGAGTTCACGCGCGTGGACGCCGCGCTCCCGGTCGTGCTGGTCGGCGAGGGCGCGCCGATTGCGACGGTCACGATCGACGTCAGCGCAGGCGGGATCCGGGTCGCGATGCCGGCGCTCGCGCCCGGTGCCGAGGTCAGCTTCGAACTCGAGCTCGCGCCTGGGCAAGCGCCGGTGCGGGGGCTCGCGCGCGTGGTCCGCAGCGTCGGCCCCGACGAGCTGGCGCTCGCGTTCGAGCAGGTGTCGATCGCCGACCACGAGCGGCTGGCGGAGTACATCGAGCGCCACCGCCAAACCGGTGCAGCCGGCGACTAAGGGCCCCGCGGGCCCTAAGATTCGCCCGATGGACTCCGCCGGCGGCGATCGGGCCTCCTCCGAGTGCGTCGAGTCGCTACGGCGGATCAAGGACGCCCAGGACCGGGACGTGCTCGAGCGGGCGTTGAGCGCCGCGCGTCAAGAGCTCGGCATGGACGCTGCCTACATCACCACGATCGACTCCGGCTATCAGACGATCGAGGCGGTGGTCGGCGACCTCGAGGCGCTTGGGGCGGCCGAGGGGATCAAGCTGCCCGTCGAGGAGAGCTTCTGCATGAAGATGCTCGAGGGCCGGATCCCGAACGTGGTCCCCGACACTCGTGCCGAGCCGGCGCTGCGCGACCTGGACGTGACCACGCACATCGGGGCGTACGTCGGCGTACCGGTGACGCTGTCAGACGGTCGCGTCCATGGAACCCTGTGCTGTGCCTGCGAGAGTCCGCGGACCGAGCTCGGAGTGCAGCAGCTCGGGTTCATGCGGGTGCTGGCGGACATGGTGGCGGCCCGGTTGGACCAGGTGCAGGGCAACGTTTCGCGCCTGACCGAGCGCTTCAGGACACGGCGAGGAGCGGTCTGAGCGATCGCCTCAGGCTCGGGTCGCGGGTGCCGATGACCGGCGTGAGATGCCAGCCAGCCGACCGGTTCACCTGGCGCGCGCGGTCAGCGCGCGCGCAGGCGCCGCACGCAACCGGCCTCGAGAACGTCACGTTTTCTGTGTAAGCGCTGTTTGGTAGGTTAACAGTTACTTCTGTTGTGTCAAGTGGTGATGGCTAGATTGCAGTGTCGGGTATGCGATCGCCGAAGTGGATTCGGAACGCGACGAGGGCGGAGCTCCAGTCGTAGGTGTGCCGCCATTTCTGTTGGGCGCGGGTGATCGCGAGGTACAGCAGCTTGCGGGCAGAGTCTTCGCTGGGGAAGCTGCCTCTGGTCTTGATGATCTTGCGGATCTGGCGGTTGAGCGCTTCGATCGTGTTGGTCGTGTAGACCGCGCGGCGGAGGTCGGGCGGGAACGCGAGGAATGGCACGACGCGCTCCCAGTGCTCCATCCAGCTTTGGGAGATCATCGGGTACTTGGCGTCCCAGGTCTCGGCGAACACCTCAAGTTGCTCCCAGGCGTGGTCACGGTCAACGGCGGTGTAGATCGGCTTGAGGTCCTTGGCGACCGCGCGGCGGTCCTTGTAGGGCACGAACTTGAGGCTGTTGCGGATCATGTGCACGATGCAGGTCTGCACCCAGGTCTTGGGGTAGACCGCCTCGATCGCGTCGGGGAACCCGTTCAGGCCGTCGACGCAGCAGACGAGCACGTCCTGGACCCCGCGGGTCTTGAGGTCGGTCAGGACCTGCAGCCAGAACTTCGCGCCCTCGGTCTTCTGAAACCAGATCCCGAGCACGTCGCGGTCGCCCTCGAGGTTCACGCCGATCGCCAGGTAGCAGGCGAAGTTCCGGACGGCCTGCCCGTCGCGGATCTTGACGACGAGCGCGTCGAGGTAGAGGATCGGGTAGATCGCCTCAAGCGGCCTGGTCTGCCACTCCTTGGCGTCCTGGAGCACGCCGGCGCTCACGCGGCTGACGGTCTCGCGGCTGACCCCGGGCCCGTACAGCTCGGTGATGTAGGTCTCGATCTCGCGAGTGCTCATCCCGCCGGCGTACAGGGCCACGAGCTTCTCGTCCAGCCCCGCCAGGCGCCGCTGGTGCTTGCCCACGAGCTGCGGCTCAAAGCGGCTCTTGCGATCCCTGGGCGTACTGATCGGCACCGGGCCCTGGTCGGTCAAAAGCGTCTTCGGCGTACCGCCGTTGCGCGAATTCCCCGCCCCGCCCGCCGGCGCCTGCCCCGCCGGATAGCCGAGATGCTCGTCCAGCTCCTCGGCGAGGGCGCGCTCGATCAGCCGGCGGGTCAGCTCGCCAAGCACCCCGTCTGAGCCGAGGATCTCACGCTCGGTGCGCCGGCCCGCGATCAACCCGCCAAGCATCCGATCCAGCACCCGTTCGTTGAGCTCCTCAGGCAGCTCCTCACAGCCGTCAGCCAGCTGCTCCAGCACCGCCTCGATCAGCTCCTTGCGCTGCCCGGCAGGCAGCTCGCTCACCATCCTGCGCAGCCGCGCCTGATCCAGCGCCTCTTCGATCAGCTGCGGCGAGAGCGCACAGGGAGGGGCGGCGGGGAGAGGGAGGGGATCGCCCGCCGTCGCGCCCGCAAAACGCTCACTGAACTCCAGCCCAGGAGCGAACTCCTCGGCTCCCAACAGGATCTTCGTCGGGGTACTGCTTGGGGTCTTGGTTCTCGTAGAAGGCATGACGCTCCATTTCGGTCACCCCTTACACAAATCCTGTGACATTCCCCTTCGGCTGCAATTACCTCGCCTCGCGCGCCAATCCCGCCGACGCGGCGAAGACCGGAGTTACCGTAGCCACCGTCAAAGCGGCGGCGAAGAACCACCTCGTCTCGTCATCCGAGGAAGTGTCGGAGGCGTTCGTCGATGCGCTCGCCGAGAGCGTGCAGACGGGCGCCAAGATCGAGGCAAAGCGCTTTCCACCACCCAAGCCCGGCGGCAGGAGCGCATGCGGTGTGCAGATGACGCTGGCGCCGCTGCTCGGCCTCTGACCGCCCGCCTCGACGCGCCGCCGAGGTCGCGTGACGCGCACGCAAGGTCGCAGCCGTCCGGCCAGAACAGTCGGGTTGTTCCGCGATGAACTCCACGTGTCGACGCTCCAGTTCGGCACCCCGACTTCCGGCGCTCGCCGACTGACAGCGATCACGCCAGCACCGTCGCGACACCCGGCCGCAGGCGGCAGCACGCAGCCCCCTCCCAGCCGGACCTCGCTGCCAAATCGCGCCGGCGCG
>JBEKRJ010001017.1:0-3463 GCA_049518835.1 Solirubrobacteraceae bacterium | reverse complement strand
GTGATCCGCGCCTCGAGATCGTCGATCAGCACCAAGCTGGCCTCGACATGCGAGCGCCACGGCTCGGGGATCTCAAGCTGCCCGAGCAGCCGGCGGCCGGCGACCCCGAACAGGTCAGACATGTGACGCTGGTGGCCGAAGGTGATCAGCGTCGAGTGCACACGGTTTTTCGGGCCTCCCGCTATCGATGTGGACACGGTGAGAGCTGGATTAAGCGCTGCGCTTGAGCAGGGCTTTGGGCGGCTGAAGAAATTCCCGGAAGTTGGGCACTGGTTGACGACGCGCCCGCCGCTCTCAGTGACAGGCTGCTGGCTGTTCTGAGGTCAACGGCTTGCAAGGAGAGAAGGCGTGCGCGTCACGACGGCATTTTCCAGGCTTCTGCGCCTCGGCAAAGGAGTGCTGGTCAAGAAGGTGGGGTTCAAGCGCGACACGGTGGTGGTCGAGGTGGCGCTGCGTCGCCGGCGGCTGGTCTGCCCGGAGTGCGGCTATTCGACGCGGGCGCGCAAGGACACGCGACCGGAGAACTCGGTGTGGCGCCATCTCGATCTCGGGGTCTGGCGGATTGAGGTCCATTGCCGGCGCCGGCGGCTGGTCTGCCCGGTGCACGGCGCGCGGACAGAGGCGGTCCCGTTCGCCCGACCGCACTCGGAGTTCACCAGAGACTTCGAGTGCCTGGCGGCGTGGCTGGCAACGCGGACCGATAAGACGACGATCACGCAGATGCTGCGGATCGACTGGCGCACGGTCGGGCGGATCATCAACCGCGTGTGCGACGACGAACTCGACCCCGACCGGCTCGACGACCTGTTCGAGATCGGGATCGACGAGGTCTCCTGGAAGCGCCAGCACAACTACCTGACGCTCGTCGCCGACCACCAGCGACGATGCGTAGCGTGGGGGTGCAAGGGCAGGGGCGAGAACGCCGCCGACCGCTTCTTTATCGAGTTAGACCCCGACCCCGCGTCCCCCTCCCCGCCGCCCCAGCCGCCAGCCGGCCAGCTCGATCCGCAGCTGCTCGCGCGCGCCAGCAAGCTGCGCGCCGTCTCGATGGACATGACCGCCGGGTACGCCGCCTCCACGCGCCACCACGCACCCCAGGCAATCATCTGCATAGACCCCTTTGTGCGCCACGAGGCGCTGCCGGTTCGTGTGGGGTGCAAGACCCCACCGCCGGGCTGTCGCGGCAGCCCGAGGAAGCTGAGGGCAGCCTGACCCCGGGAGCTGCGGGGAAGGGCGGCAAGCAGCCCTGACAACGACGCGACGCGCCAGCACTATCGGATGGCGTGGGCGCGGCAAGCAAGGCGGACAGCGTGTAACGAAAGTGAACCAGTGATCGAACCCCCTCAAGCGATGCCCCCGGCTCAAACCCGATGGATATGGGCCGGGTCAGCGGTGCGCGGGAACCCCGAGGAAAGGCGGGGAACCCGGCCTCGCGCGACGCGGATAGTTGCGTGGCGCGGGGTGTGTGGCGAGCGGCCGCGTGATCGCCACAACAGGCCCGCAGGGGAAGAGCTGGGCGCCGACCCCGCCAAGCGAACGGCAGTGAACGTGGGAACCCGCCCGGTGTCGCCTCGCCCCCTTCGGGAGGCAGGCAAGGCGCAGCGTCAGCTGATGGCGCCGGGTGGGGGCATAGCTCTCGTAGTAGTCGCCGGAGCAACGACCGGCCGTGGAGGGCGGGAAAGCCGCCTGCAGGGCGAAGGGGAGCAGTGGGCTTGCAGCCCGTCTGGAACGCGAGGAGGTCGTCGTTGAATAGCGGCGCGCCGTGGCCTTCGCCGAAGTCGGCGCAGGAGCGGGTACTCGGAATCCAGCGCAAGCTGCACAAGTGGTCCACCGACGATCAGGACCGGAGGTTTTCAGACCTCCACAACCTCGTCTGCGACCGGGCGACGCTGATGGTGGCGTGGCTGCGGGTCAGGGCGAATCGAGGGTCACGCTCGGCGGGTGTGGACGGGCAGACCGCCCGCTACATCGAGCAGGTGCCGGGCGTGCAGAGGTTCCTGGAAGGGCTCCGCGAGGAGCTTTGTTCTGGGAGCTTCCGGCCGCTGGCGGTCAAGGAACGGCTAATCCCCAAGCGCGACCCCAAGAAGTTCCGTCGCCTCGGGGTGCCTGCCCTCCGCGACCGCGTAGTTCAGGCTGCCCTGAAGCTGGTGCTGGAGCCGATCTTCGAGGCCGATTTCCAGCCCTGCTCGTACGGGTTCCGGCCCGGGCGCCAGTGTCAGGACGCGATCGCCGAGATCCACTGGCTCACCACATCCCCTCGCAACTACGAGTGGATCGTGGAAGCCGACGTCAAGGCGTGTTTCGATGAGCTCTCGCACTCGGCCATTCTGGATCGGGTGCGACGGCGGGTTCGCGACAAGCGCGTGCTGGCGCTGATCAAGGCGTTCCTCAAGGCCGGGATCATGAGCGAGCAAGGCAGGCTGAGAGGGACGGTCACCGGCACGCCGCAAGGCGGGATTCTCTCGCCGCTAATGGCCAATGTCGCGCTGAACGCGCTCGATCAGCATTTCGCTCGGGCGTGGGAGGCCTTCGGCGGCCACCACGGGCGCTCCAAGAGACGCTGCCGCGGCGAGGCCAACTACCGGATCGTCCGTTACGCCGATGACTTCATCATCGCCGTGGCCGGCGAGCGGCGGCACGCCGAAGCGCTGATCGCGGAGACCGAGCAGGTGCTCGCACCACTCGGCCTGACGCTCTCGCGAGAGAAGACCAGCATCACCCACATCGACGAGGGGATCGAGTTCCTCGGCTGGCGCATCAAACGCCAGCAGGGGCGCAACGGCCGCCCGCAGATCTACACCTACCCGTCTAAACGGTCACTCCAGGCCGTTATCGGGAAGGTCAAGCAGATCACGCGGACCGGCCCAAACCAGACGCTCGACCAGCTGCTTCACCGGCTCAACCCGGTGTTGCGCGGCTGGTGCGCCTACTTCCGACCCGGGGTCAGCTCGCGGACCTTCAATTACCTGCGCGCCTATAGCTGGCGGCGGGTGATCACTTGGCTGCGACACAAGCACCACGGCCGGAACTGGCGCTGGCTCAGACACCGCTATCTACCCGGCTGGTGGCCAACCGCAGAAACGGTCGGCCTCTACAACCCCGGCGGGGTGAAGATCGTCCGCTACCGCTACCGCGGCAGCAAGATCCCAACCCCCTGGGAGCAACTCGAGTACGAACAGTTGGCGTTTGACCTCGAGCATCTAGAAGCGCTGATCGCCCGGTGAGCTACCGGCACGCTCATGGAGAGCCGGATGCGTGGGGACGCGCATGTCCGGTTCGGTGGGGGGCCAGGGGAAACGGAGCGGATCGAAAGACCGCCACCGCGCCTCTGGCCTACCCAATCACGTAGTCCAGCTCGCCAACCAGGCGCTCGACGAGGTCCGCCGCGATTACTGGAACGAGCTGCGCTCCCTCGCCGACCAGGACGCCGCCAGGCGCTTCAAGGACGCGCGCTGGGCGCTGC
>JBEKRJ010001016.1:0-3775 GCA_049518835.1 Solirubrobacteraceae bacterium | reverse complement strand
TCGGCCATGAAGCTGACACGTGCCGAGGACTTGTCCGGGACGTCCACGAGCTCGCCGTTCGAGGAGAAGTGAGCCTTGAGCGCAGCAGTCCAACCGCCGCAACGCAGCCGGATCGCGCCGGGGGAGGGCCGGCGGGCGAGCGCCGCGTATTCGGCGTACGACGGCGCATGACCGACGATCGAGGCGACCCGCCACAGTTCGCGACGGATCTCCTCGTCAGTGATGACCCGGGCGCCCATGCGGGGCGACGCCGGCCTGTTGTTGGGCGTGAAGCCAGCCGCCTGCACGGCTTCAGACCACGTCCCGAACCGCTTGAGGATCGTCCCTGCGTCTGGCAGTCCGCCCTGCTGACGACGAAGGGCGCGGTAGCGTTCAACGCCCGGCGCCTTCCCGAGCTGGGCACCGAGGCAGCGCAGGGGAGCGAGCAACTCCTCGTCGCTGTAGGCGGTTGCGGCGCCACCACGGTGAATCCGTCGACCGCCGACCTCGGGAGTTCCGCAATGGCGCCGCACCGCGGCAGTCGTCGCCTGACGGCGGCCATGAGAATCTCCCCGTAGGCGGCCATCGGAAGTCCCCACTGATGGCCACCGGATCTCCCCATGGGTGGCCATCGGATCTCCCCACGACGACCGTTCTGTCCTGAGCGGCCTGTAGCTCCCGGCGCTTCGTCAACGAAGCGCGTCGAGGAGGCGGGCTTGAAGAAAGCAGAGGAAGTCATGGAGATTCTGGAGGCGTTTGATCTGACCGGTTCGCTGCGCGGAGCGGCGGAGCTGGCTGGTTGTGATCACAAGACGGTCGCGCACTGGGTCGCGGCCCGGGACGCTGCTGGTGGCGGGCTGCCGGTGGCGGTCAGGCCTCGGCCGATGGTCGACCGGTTCGCGGCGAAGATTGAGGAGCTGGTCGAGCGTTCGCACGGGAAGATCCGCGCGGATAAGGCGCACGAGACGCTGGTCGCGATGGGCTATGTCGGCTCGGAGCGCACCACCAGGCGGGCGGTCGCGAAGGCGAAGCGCCGCTGGCGGCAGGGGCACGGGCGTCGCTACCGGCCTTGGATCCCGGAGCCGGGGTTGTGGATGCAGTGGGATTACGGTGACGGGCCCGAGGTCGCCGGGCGCTCGACGGTGTTGTTCTGCGCGTGGCTTGCCTGGAGCCGGTTTCGGGTCGTGCTGCCGTTGTGGGACAAGACGATGCCGAGCGTGGTGATCGGGCTGGATCGGACGCTGAGAAGGTTTGGGGCCGCACCGACGTACGCACTGACGGATAACGAGCGGACGGTGAGCGTGGATCAGGTGTGCGGGATCGCGGTCCGCAACCCGCAGATCGTGTCGGTGGGCCGGCATTACGGCCTGACGGTCGCGACGTGCGTACCGGCGGATCCTGAGAGCAAGGGCGGCTCGGAAGCGACGGTCAGGATCGCGAAGGCGGATCTGGTCCCGACCGATCACAACCTCCGTCCGGCGTATGGGGACTTCGCCGAGCTCGAGGCGGAGTGCGAGGCGTTCTGCGAGCGGGTGAACACGCGCGAGCACCGGGTCACGCGCCGGGCGCCCGCGGTGATGCTGGGCGAGGAGCGCGAGCGGATGCATCCGCTGCCCGCAGTGGCGCACACGGTGTGTTTCGGGCAGACGCGCAAGGTCGACCGCCAGTCGACGATCAGTGTCGGCAGCGCGGTCTACTCGGTCCCGTCGACGCTGGTGGAGGAGCGGGTGTGGGCCAGGGCGCACGGCTCAGAGCTGATCATCGTGCATGCCGACTCGCCCGAGGGGCCGCGTGAGGTCGCGCGGCACGAGCTGACCACGCCGGGACGGCCGAGCATCAAGGATGAGCACTACCCGCCTCGTCCGGGGGGCGCGCTGGAGCGCAAGCCCCGGGCACGGTCGCAGGAGGAGCGGGCGTTCCTTGAGCTCGGGCCCGGGGCCGAGGCGTGGCTGGTCAAGGCGGCCGCCGCGGGCGCCACACGGGTCAGACGGAAGATGGCCGAGGCGGTCGACCTCGCCAAGCTGCACGGCACCGATCAGGTCGAGCATGCGCTGAAGGTGTGCGCGGAGGCGGGCCGGTTCGCCGACGGGGACCTGGCCGCGATCCTCGCGCATCAGCAGTCGGGGACCGTGATCGCATTCCCGAGCAAGCTCTCGGAGGAGTCCTCGTTGCAGCGCTCGAGTCGCAGCTGGGAGGGGTTGGGGCGATGAGCGGCTATCGATGTGACGCGGAGGCGATCGCGGGCCCGGCACGCGAGGGGCTGCTCTACGGGGCGGCGCAGCTGTTGGTGCGCCTGCGGCTGTTCGACGGGCCGGGCGCCGTCGATGAGACCGGCGGCCTGTCCTGTGTGCCGGATGCGTATACCGATCTGCGGCCCGAGCAGGCACGCCGGCTCGCGCTCGGGCGCCTCCAGGCCGCCGAGGACGCTGAGCGGCAAACGCTGCGGGCGAACTGGTCAAAGCGGGCCGCGCGATGAGCGAGGACCGCGACACAATCCACTGCCGGACCTGTCCCGAACAGGTCCGGCGTCCCGACGGCGGTGAGCCGGTGCAGGAGATCAGCGTGATCATGACCGACGATCATCGCTTCGACGGGCGGCGGGAGCGTTGCTGGCTATCGCCGGCGGTCTGCACGCTCACACCCAGCGAGGCGCGCGAGTTCGCGTCAGAGCTGCTGGCGCTCGCCGAGCAGGCGCAGCGGATCGGGGGTCGGCGATGACCGTCAAGCCACCTGATCCGCCGCCGCTGCCCGACGTGCTCGACCGGCTGCTCAGACGACTGCGGCTGCCGTATGTGCGGCGGGCGGCGCCGGAGGTGCTCGCGACTGCCAACGCGCAGCGCTGGGAGCCGGCGGAGGTGCTGCGCGTGCTGCTGGCCGAGGAAGCCGCCGGCCGCGACCAGGCTACGATCACCAGCCGGCGGCGCTCCTCCGGGCTGCCCGCCGGCAAGACGTTCGATGCCTGGGAGGAGAACGCCTCAGCGATCCCCAAACCTACCCAGCAGGCGCTGCGCACATTGGAATGGATCGACCGCGCCGAGGTCTTGGTCGTGTGCGGTCCCAGCGGTACCGGCAAGAGCCACTTCATCGAAGCGGTCGGCCACCTCGCGATCGACAACGGCAAGACCGTCGCGTGGCACACGCTCGAGACGCTCGCTGCCCTGTTTCGCCGCCACCGCGCCGACGACAGCGTCAGCAAAGCGATCAGCAAGCTGATCCGCTCAGACCTGATCCTGATCGACGACGTCGGCCTGCTCCCGGTCTCCGCCGACGCGGCCGAGGCGCTGTTCAGGGTCGTCGACGCCGCCTACGAGAAACGATCGATCGCGATCAGCTCAAACATCCACCCGTCCGGATTTGACGAGCTGATGCCCAAGACCCTGGCAACCGCGACCGTCGAACGGCTACTGCACCACGCCCACGTGTTGATCACCGACGGGCAGGACAGCTACCGACTCGCACAGGCGACCGCCGGGAAGGGGGTGAGGCCCCTGGCCTGAGACGGACTTAAAGCGACCATCGCGGCTGCGCCTCGCCCTCCGGGCTCGGCTTCGCCGCGACGGTCGCTCATCTCACATGGTCGTGGGGAGAACCATGGCCACCAGTAGGGAGAAAAGATGGCCGCCGGTGGGGAGAACCGATGGCCGTACTTGGGGAGAAACCGATGGCCATTGACATACGTGCTCGCGTGCGTTCCGGATGGCCTGAGCCGCCGGGACGCGTGGCGCGTCCTCAAGCTCGCGGATCACCCCGGCGTAATGCTTTGCCAGCGTCGCGATCGAATGGCCGGCCTGCTCGG
>JBEKRJ010001015.1:0-4346 GCA_049518835.1 Solirubrobacteraceae bacterium | reverse complement strand
CCCAGAGCGCGAGCGCTGCGTGGAGATGCTCGGTGTTGATGGTGCGTTCGCCGTCGGTGAGTGCGTAGAGGAGCGCGAGCCTGATCGTGTGTGCTTCGGCGCGGGCGCAGATCGCGCCGGCGATCCCGGTCTGGCTGGCGTGGGCGAGCTGCGCGTAGGCGTGGTGCCAGAGCTCGCGTGCGTGTTCGTCGAGTGTGACGCGCCCGGCGCCGCCGGCCTGTTTGATCGTGGCGGCGAGCAGGTGTTGCAGGCCGGTGCCGTGAAGCGGGTTGCTGGCTCCGCCTTCGGGGAGGAGCCGCTGCCGGCGGCAGCAGATGAGCAGGAACCGGTTCGCGAGCCCGTTGGCCAGCTCAAGGCCGGTGAGGTGGTGGCGCAACTCGGCGGCGGTGATGTGCCCGATGACGGTCACGTGAGCGTCTGAGGCTCTGGCGGGCGCGGTGCGTGTCATCAGCTGCAGCGGGCGACCGTCCCAGGCCGACCTGAGGGTTGCCGAGAGTGTTGAGTTATCGCGCGTGGCGGCTTTCAGCGCGCTGGCGAACTCTGCCTCGAACGCGAGCAGCCGCCGGTCGCTGACGCCAGGATCTGAGGCGGTCGGGTCGCGGACGGCCCACACCAGTCCCTCGCCTTTATCTGACACGTCAGATAATGAATAATGGCGACTATCTACCGCGACCGATTATCTGCAGTTGTGGTTGAAGCAAGCATGATTTCCCTGCAAGCAGCGGGTGAGGAGGATCATCGGCTGCGCATAATGGTTGGCGCTGTCGATCGTGGCGTCGTCTTGGTTGTCACGATCGATGGAGGCAGCGATGGGAGGCAGGCCAGTTTGGTCCCGCACGGCTCCGGGTCCGTTTGAGCGGTATGTCGCCGGCTACGCGCAGTGGCTGGGGGAGCAGGGGTTCTCGCGAGGCAGGATCGACCGTCGGGTTGATCAGCTCGGTCATCTCAGCCACTGGCTCGCGATCGAGGGTCTGGGCCCGGATGAGCACTGGCTCGCGATCGAGGGTCTGGGCCCGGATGAGCTGACCGCGGAGCATCAGTTGCGGTTCTCCGAGGCTCGCCAGGCGGCCGGTTATCGCACTTGGGTCTCGCCTCGAAGTTTGCGCGTCCCGCTCGCGTACTTGCGCGAAGCCGGCGTCATCGCGGCGCCTGCGGCGGTGGTGCCGGAGGGACCGGTCGAGACGTCCTGTGTCAAGTAAAGCCGGAAGGTCTTTGTGAGCGGGGGCGTGATCTTGTCCGGGGGCACATCCCCCGGGACCCCCTGGCGACCCCCTCACGCAGATGGCGCGCAGCGCACAAACGACAGAGTGAGGGCCCGCCCGGCGGCTCGGACGGCGCAAAACGGCACGCGCCGTCCGCCCCAGAGCCGCCGTGCGGCTGAGGGGGATCAACGTCAACGGCAGAGTTCCAGCGCCTCTTCGGGCGCCCGCTAATGAGTCGTTTGCTTCTAGGCGGCCATGTCGCTGTGTCGCGGCGAATGTCGGCTGGGCCGTCGGCACTGGTGATGAAGTCCTGGTCGACGTTCTTGCCGTTGTTGCTCGCCTCGCCGATCGTGTTCGCGCTGACGTTGTCCCAGTAGATCTCGGCGTTCGCCGCTCTCGCGACTACGCCGCTGGCCACAGCGATCGCGAACGCGATGAGGACCCCGGCCGCACGCCGGCTCGGTCGCGCGCCCCGAAGGGCCGGACTTCCGCAGCTCGTAGGCATATTCGGTGGTCCCGGCGCGCGTTTTGCCTGCAAATCGTGGGTTGTGAGGGTCGCCGACCGCGAAAGGCTGTAGGCACACGCCGCCAGCAGATGACTGCTGTTCTGTCGGGCGGAGCGCGTATCGTGTAGGCACATGTACCTGCGCGAGACGAAGCGGCGCAACGCGGACGGGAGCAGCGTCTCGTACCTGGCGCTGGCGCAGAACGAGCGCGACGCGGTAACGGGTGTGCCGCGGGCGCGGATCATCCACCGCTTCGGCCGTGCCGATCAGGTCGACCGCCGCTCGAACTGCCCGAGCCGCCCCGCTTCTACGACTTCACCCCGGCCACCGACTAGCGCCGGTCTGTAGACACACGGGCCAAACCGGCCGAAGTCGGCTCAATCCCTGCTCAGACGCCATTTTTCGGCCGTCCGTGTGCCTCGCTTCTGCGGAAGTCCGGAAGGGTGTCGTGACGCCCACGGACCGTGAGCTCGAAACGAGCACATGGCGGCTCGCTCCCGGCCTGCCTGGCAAGCACCGCGCGAAACATCCCCCCAACACCCCCTCATTGTCGACTGTCTGAAACCGGAAGAGTATCGCGGCGGGTGCCCTCGGACGCTGACCCAGGCGCAGCCGATCGGTGTAGCGCAGAACCCTGTCTTCAACCCTGAGGCGCTCACACACCAGAAACCGCCGAGCGATGATGACAAGCTCACCCAGCCGCGACCACACCTTGCCGACCAGCGCAGGGCGATCTCGAAGTATGCGACCGCCGGTTGAGCGGGCTGAGCACCGGCTGCGTTTCCTCCCCCGGGCGATCGCGAAGCCCCGTGGACGGCTGTGCGCGCCGGGTGCTGCACGGGAGACGGGCCGGTGGCGTGTCCGCGCGCGTCCCAGTCTTTTGAGCTCGGGGTGCGGCCAAGCCGGCGGGTGAGCACGCGTAGCGCGGGCGAGCTGTCCGGGGCTCCAGCCGTGCTCCTCGCGGTGGATGGGCAGCCCGGCCGCGGACTTGGCTTTGTTCCAGGTTCCGAATCGGTCGGCGATCGTGCTTGGCCAGCAGCGGGCGGTCTCGATCGCGGTGTATTGCGGACGCCGAAGCGGGCCGACTTCCGCTGCTGCTGATCTGACCTAGATGAGTGGATAGGCCGAGGTTCGAAGATCCGAAATTCGGTTAAGTAGGCGTACAGTTCCCCTGGTTCGGGGCCCGGGTTTCAGAGGAGCGCGGGGAGCGCGCCGCCGGTTTGGTGGGCGGTGAACAGTTCGCGGAGGTAGGTCAGCAGCGAGCGGTGTTGTAGTCGGCAGGTGACCGAGGCGGAGAGGGACCGTTCGGTGAAGCGTTCGCCGGCGTCGGATTGGTTGCCGTGCGACAGTTTGCGGTGGATCACGGGTCCGCGGAGTGAGCGCTCGGCGGCGTTGTTTGTGGGGGTTACGCCGGGGACGGTGGTGAACGTCCATAGCGCGGGCCAGAGTTTCAGGAGATTGTTCGCGAACCGGCGGTGCAGGCGGTGGCGCTTGGTTTTGGTTGCGGCGTGCTCGAGCAGCTCACGAAGCTCGTTCTGGACGGGGGTCATCTCGGCGATCAGCCGGTCGCGGTTGCCGTGCTCTTGGTAGGCGTGCCAGGTTTCAAACAGCCGGCGGGTCAACGCCAGGCCCGCTGTCCCGAACTGCTGCTGGGCGTCGAGCCCTTCGCTGTGAAAGCGGAAGTCGCGTTGCAGATGCGACCAGCACGCCTGTCGCTGCTCGGCATCCAAAAGGTCATACGCCCACCAGCGATCGGAGGTCACGATCCCTGAAAACTCGCCGATCAGCTCCTGGAGGCGGTCTTGATGGCGGTTCTCGACGATCCGGAAGATCGCCGCCTGGGCGCTGCTGGCGGTCCACATCGTGCGGTTCTCCCCAGCCAGGTACCAGCCGGTCTCATCGACGTTGATCGCTGCGGATGCCAGCACTTGGCGCGTTAGGCGCTCGTGCGGGCCGGCGAGCAGCCCGCTCGCGCGCTGACAAATCGCGTCGATCGCGCCGACCGAGATCCCGACCCCGAACAACTCGCCCGACAGCTCGCTCAGATCCCGCCGAGAGATCCGGTTGCGCGCGGTCAACGCGACCACCGCGGCCTGCAACAACGGCCCGAACGGCGACTCCCCGACGGGCCCGAGCGTGCCGCGGGTCCGCTTGCCGCACGGGCAGCGCAGCCGCTGCGTGCGATGCTCAACATAGAACACCGCCGTCGGCGGCAGCTCGGCAACCTGGTGGCGCCCCGCCCCGAACCGTGGCACCTTCTCACTGTCGGCGAACTCCCGACCGCACCCCGAACACTCCTCGGGGTAATGGTCAACGATGTCCTTCATCTCACTCTCAGCCAGCAAGCTGCGCCCCGCGCCACGATGACCGGGCTGGCCGCCAGGCTTACGCCGCTTACCCTCCTTCTTCATCAGCTCCTTAGCTTTCTCACGCGCCTCCGCGCGACGCTGCTGACGAGTCTTCGAAGTATCCGCTGACGGCGCGGTCGAGCTGTTCTGCGACGTCGCCGTCGCCTTCGCCTCCAACGCCCGCAATCGCTCCTCCGAGCGCGACTGCACGTCCACCAACCGCATCAAGAAATCGACGCACGCCTCGCGTCCGGAGTCATAAATCGCCTCAGCTTCGCAGCGCTCCACGC
>JBEKRJ010001014.1:0-4979 GCA_049518835.1 Solirubrobacteraceae bacterium | reverse complement strand
AAAGCAAAAGAACCCAAACCACCTCTAAGATATTGACAAGAAATAACACGTTTAAAGTTCCAACCATTGGGATCGACGGGCGAGGGTCGTCGACCAGGCAGACGTAGTCGGCAAGCGGCAGTTCGACGTACTCGGCGGCGAACTGCGACGGCGACAGCTCGCCGTCGCGGTGAAAACAGTTGTCCTTGTCCATCCACTGCCACAGGAAGTGCTCGGGTGGGCTGCCGAGATGGATGCTGAGCACGCGGTGGACGACCTTGAGCACGTCGGCCTTGGCCGCCCGCGCCTCGTCCTGATCCCGCCGCGCGGTCTTCCGCAGCTGCTGCGCCCCCTGGCGCAGCACCGCCTGCAGCACACTGTTCATCCGCGCGGTGTTGCCGGAGCTCTCGGTCTCCGCCATGAACGGCTTCGGCACCAGCCCATGCTTGCTGACGATCGCCACAAACATGTCCCACTGGCCGCCGTCCGCGGCGACGGAGTCCAGCAGGTGGGCGACCGTACGGTCGTCGATGTCGCGGTCCGCGGTCGCGATGATCGCCTCCAGCAAATAGTTCGCGCGCTCGAGCTTGTCCCAGAACATCACGTAGTTCTGCGAGAACTCGAAGTCCTTGACGCCCAGCTTCTTGCTGACGCCTGCTCGCAGCAAGTTGAGTCCAGCGAACAGCCAGCAGCGGCCGCTGCGGGCTTGGTCGGTCGCGCCCCAGTCGTCGAGCCGCTTCGAGGCGGTGTGATCGGCGGCGTTGAGGATCCTTCGGTTGATCGCAACGTCGTCGATCGACACTCGCGTCACCGCATTCTGGGCGAGGCGGTAGGTCGGATTGGACAGGAAGTCGTCACGAAGCAGTCCAAGCTCACCCTGGCCGAGCATCCCTGGGAGGGCGGTTGAAAGAGTCATGCGTCCCACGATAGCCTGGGCGCGGACTAACCGCGCGGAACCGCCGCGGCGCCGCTCGTAGCGCGAGAAGCGGCCGCAGGCGTGTGCCTTGGCGTCGTACATCGCGACGCCGGCGGCGATCGTCGCCCATTCCTGCGAGGACGGGTCCCTCGCCATCGAAGCTGAAGGATTCCGAGGCCGGTGGTCAGTCTCACGACAGCTGACACCCGCGTCGTCCCGCGCGTCGTCCCGCGCGTCGTCCCGCGCGGCGGCGAGCCCGGCCAGACCCGGCAAACGAGAGGCCGAACACACGTGCAGAAGCCCACAGTCGGGGACACGACGCGTATGGAGCGAGTCCTTTTGTCGAGTCGTCGAGCCGGAGGCACGCTGCTCACAGGTGTCATCGGCCGAGGCGCATCGCGACGCCAAGCGGCTGTGACGGATGTTGGACCCGCCGGGCGCGACACGGCGCATGGTTGGCAGCCAGCGTGTGAGGCGTGCGGCCGGACCTTCTCAGGCGCTGTCTGCGAGCTGCGCCGGGAGGCGCGCCTCGCAAGAGAACGGGAGCTCGATCAGCTGGTCCTCGCGGAGCTCGAGGCCCTCCTTGCCAAGCCGCTCGATGAGCGTCTGCCAACTTAAGTGCGGCGGGCGGTGCTGTTCGGGATCGCGTCCGAGCATCTGATTGACGGCATCTTCGACATCACGCTGACGTATGCGGTACTCGTTGAGAAACCGCTCGCGCTCGTCGGGATCGCCCGGCAGGGCAGGGGGACCGACGTAGCGCTTCCAGATCGCGCCGGTCCCGCGGCGCCGCAGCCCGATTCCGATCGCGTACTGGGAGGCCACCGGCCGCTCTCCGGAGGCCAGAACGGCAAACAGGCGGGCGACCACCGCCAACTGGTCGGACTCACCGGAGACCACCACCTGCACGCTGCCGGCCGAAGCCAGGTCGGTTCGCTCATCCTGCAACTCGACCAGCGCGCCAGTCGCAACGACAACCACGCGATTGAACTCTATCCCGGAGGCTGTCGACTGTCCGGGACGCCGGTGGAGAAGGCGGCGTCGCCGATGCCCGACTCGCAGGCACGGTTCGTTGCAAGCATGAGCCGCGGGCGGCGCGGCGAACAGAGAACCGGAAGCTCGCGATGGAACCGCGGGACACACGGATGCCGTTGAAAGGATGAGCCACGCCCAACTCCAAAAGGAGGAGTCCCATGTGGTCTCGGCTCGGCTCGCCGCGCACGACGCGTGCGGCTTGAAGACCCGGAAGAACGACCTTCTCGCCAAGGGAGTCGTCCGCCGGGCCGGAAGCGTGACGATCGTGTTGTGGCGTAGTGCACGCTCGCCCTCGGCGGGCAGGCGGCTGTCCGGGTGCTTGCTCGGGATTGACGGGTCAGCTATCGCTGTGGCCGCTTCCGCGCATTGCGGCACGGGACGGTGGTCACGGAGACGATTGGTTCCGCGGTGATGGGTCTGCCGCGGTCTTGTCGAGGAGCTCGTCGACGCTAAGCGGCGCCGGTGCCGTCTGAGGAGTGCTTCGAGCAGCACCGAGCTCGTTGACTTGCTGTCATGTGGCGCGCAAGAGCGTGCAGTGGCGCAGTGACGGGTATTAGCCAGAGGCGCATGTCTTGGCCGCCTTCTGGTAGGCTCAGACCTCCGGTAGTGGAGTTGGATTGCCCCGGTTTTGTTGGGGTTTTTACGCGTCGAGGTCTTGCAAATGTGTGCAGGATTTGCTCAGACCTCCGGTAGTGGAGTTGGATTGCCCCGGTTTTGTTGGGGTTTTTACGCGTCGAGGTCTTGCAAATGTGTGCAGGATTTGGTAGTTTGGTGGGGTGTTCAACGGGTCGGCTGGTGACACGGGTGAGTTGGCGGGGATGCCGGCACCGTTGGAGTTGGGTCTGGAGGTTGTGGGTCAGGATGTGGTGGTGTCCTATGGGGGGCGGGCGCTGGCGATGTATGAGCGGGGCGATCAGGGGATGCGTAATTTGGCGATCGTGTCGTTGACGCGGGCGGGGGTGAAGTGCGTGGAGGCGGGTCGGCTGTTCGGGATGCGTCCTGAGCATGTGAGTCGTCTGCGCGGGCTGGTGGCTGAGGGTGGTTCCGGGGCGCTGGTACGGCCGATGGGACGCCCGCGCAAGCTTGATCGGCGTGGGGTCGCGCGGGCGTATGAGATGTCAGATCAGGGTGTCACGGGTGCCGAGATCGCGACGGCGCTCGGCGTTTCGGAGGCAACGATCTCTCGGTGCTTGGCTCGTCGACCCGCGCGTGAGGTTGAGCGCCTCGAGCTGATCGAGCCCGACCGAGCAGACACCAACCCGGACGCGGCGAGCGACGCGGCGCAGATCGTTGACGTTGACGTTGACGTTGACGTTGGCGTTGGCGTGGTGGGGACGGTTAGCGACATCGCGCTGGCTGACGGTGAGCAGGGGACGGTTGGCTGTGCACATGCGGCGGCTGCGGGTGTGCCGATCGTGGTCGCCGATGATGCTGATGCTGATGGTCAGGATGATGGTGAGGATGACGGTGGTGTTGGGGTGGTTGATCGGCCGGTGGGAGTGCGGATCGCCGACGGCGGCGGACGCTGTGGGTACGCGGGGGCGATGCTTTTGCACCCGTTCTTGGATAGGGTCGGCGCGGGCGAGGTGTTCTCGGCGCTTGACTCGGGTCCGTCACGGCGTTTTGACAGTGCCGCGGTGGCGCTGACTGGCACGTTCGCGTTCGCGCTGGGGACATCGTCGCTGGAGGGCTCAAAGCATCTGCTGCCGCCTGACGCTGGACTGCTCGTCGGGATCGAGCGTTTCCCGCATTTGCGGACGCTGCGTCCGCGGCTCACCGCGCTGGCTGACAGCAGTGACCCGTTGGCGGTGCAGGTCGCGTTGGCGAAGGCGATGCTCGACGCAGACCCAGAGCCGCCGAACGTGTTCTTCGTCGATGAGCATTTCGTCGCCTATACCGGCTCGCAGCCGGTCGCCAAGGGGTGGAACACGCGCCGGCGTCACGCCGAGCCCGGACGCGACGACACCGTGATCGTCGATCATCGCTGGCGCGCGATCTGCTTCGCAACCGGGCCGCCGCAGGGTCTGGCGGGCGGGATGCTTGACCCCGTCGATCAGCTCCTGGAGATCTGCGGCTCGCGGCCGTTGATGCTCGGGTTTGACCGCGGCGGCGCCTACCCGAAGGCGTTCACCGCGCTGCGCGAGCGTGGGATCGACTGGGTCACCTACCGTCGCGCGCCATTGGCGACCCCGACCGCCGCGCCGCGGCGCTCGTGGGTCACCGTCGACGGACGCCGGCGCTACGTCCGCGTCGCCGACGAGGTCGTCGAGCTCGCCGACTACGGGCAGTGCCGGCAGCTCACGATCTATGAGCACGGCCGCGTCGCGTTGCAGATCCTGACCAGCGACCTGCGCACCCCAGCAGCACGCCTCGCGTACACGCTGCGCTGCCGCTGGCGGATCGAGAACACCTTCAAATACCTCGAAGATCATCACGGGCTGCACTGGCTCTGCGACTACCGCATGACCCTCGCCCCGGACACCGCACTGGTCAGAAACCCCGAACGCACCACAGCCCTCGCGCAGCTGCGAGCCCACCAGCAGACCGTCGCCGACCTCGAACACAAGATCGGACGCCACCACACCACCACCGCCAGCGCAGACACCAACCCCGCCGAGACGCTCTGCATGCTCCAAGCCGACCAAGCCGATCCCGGCGAAACTCCCCGCCAACACGATCGACCCCGACGCGCAACGAGCGACCCCACGCATCAACCGCCGCGCCCTGCAAACCGTCCTGCGGCTACTGGCCTACAACGCCGAGCTCGACCTCGCCCGCGCGCTCAACACCTACCTCCAAGACCCCGACGAATACCGCGCGATCACCCGCCACCTCCTCCACCAACCCGGCCACGTCCACTACACGCCAACCAGCATCACCGTCACAATCGACCCCCCGCACGCACCCCGCATCGCCCGCGCCCTCAAACTCCTAATCGAACAAATCAACAACACCCCACCCCAACTCGCCGGCGACCACCGCCCAATCACCTACCAAACCACCGCCAAACCTTGACATCCGACCACGCCCCCACTACCGGAGGTCTGAG
>JBEKRJ010001013.1:0-3168 GCA_049518835.1 Solirubrobacteraceae bacterium | reverse complement strand
GGTCTACGCTGCGATCGGATGTTGCCCGGTGCTCGCCCAGCGAGTCTTGATGGGAAGTCGATATCCGGGCGCAGACTACACGCGCGCGGAGCCAATCAGCACGCCCGTGGGCTGCACGCCCTGACATCGTCTCAAAACCCGCAGACAGCAAGATCGTGGGACGTTGAATATACCGACATGAGTTGTGGACACGCAAAAGTCCTGCAAACGATTCCGCAACCGTGGCGGCTCGTATATGAGGGTTATCTGGACGCGCTCAGACGGCGTCACTGACGTCACCGACGGTGGGGGTCTGTTCCGTCGGTGCGAGCCATAGATGGTTCTGTAGTCCACGTCACAACGTCACCGATGGCACCGACTAGGTCGGCGCCCCTGCTTGCGCGCGGGCCGTTCCTTCGCTGCCCCGCCGCCTCGGCCCTTCGGCGGCATGTCACCTACGTCCAACGCCTGCGGCAGAAGGCTTTGCGGCTCCCGACCTGAACTAACGAGGGTTTGCGAGATGCCTCGCCGCTGCGGAGCCGACCAAGCCTGCCGCGCGCCCGGAAGCGCCGACAGCGGCCATGGCTGCCGAGTCGAGCAAGCGTGCCCCGAGGACGAAGCGTCCGCCATGGGCCAAGGCCGTCAACCCGCCAAGCTTGCTACGGCGCCGATGGCCGCCGCGAGCCCACCGGTGTGGACTGATTGGCTCCCCGATCTGGGTGTGGTGAGCTACCGCTTTGATCAGGCATATCTTTGGGCCTGCCAGCTTGCATAATGTGTTTGATTTTGGTAGTGTCTGGGGTGTGGAGCGAGTGACCGCTGAGGGCCAGCTGGAGGGGATGCCCGAGCCGTATCGCTACTGGCGAACGGTGCAAGACGGCGAGGTGCTTGTCGGGTTCGGGGCGCGAGTGATGTTCTGTTTTGACGAGCGCGATCAGGGGATGCGCAACTTGGCGGTGGTGGCGCTCACGCAGGCGGGCGTACCGGGGAAGGAAGTGGCGGCGCTGTTTGGGCTCTCGGCGGTGTATGTCTCGCGACTTCGCAGCAGGGCGGCGGATCGCGGATCGCGGGCGCTGGTGGCGCCGCGCGGCGCGCCGCGCAAGCTGTCTGAGGTGCGGGAGCGCCACGCGGTTGGGTTGTCCTTGGCGGGTGTGTCGGGGGCGGAGATCGCGAGGCGGATGGGGGTCTCGGAGGCGACCGTCAGTCGTCTGCTCGCTCGCTGCCAGGCGCGTGAGGCGCTGCAGGACGAGCTTGAGCTTGAGCAGGACGATGAGGTGTCCGCCGGCGAGGGCCTGGAATGTCGCGAGTCGCTGTGCGAGCAGCCGCCGGTGGGTGTCAAGGAGCCGGTGGGTGTCGAGGAGCCGGTGGCTGTCGAGCCGACCGCCGAGGATGCTGGCGAGGAGTCGACGGCGGCGATCCTCGCCGAGCAAACGCCGCTGGCGTACGCTGGACAGCAGCTGGCGGCTGCTGTGCCGCAGCCGGTGGATGAGGGGCGGATCGCGCGGCTGGGTGAGGTTGAGGTTGGCAGCTGTTACGGGGGGGCGATGCTGTTGCATCCGTTTCTTGACCGTCTCGGTACCGGGCAGGTGTTGGGGTCGCTGGCGGCTGGTGAGGCGCGCCGCTACGACGCCCCGGCGTTGATCGTGTCGGCTTGCTTTTCGTTCGCGCTCGGCGGCTTATCGCTTGAGCAGTCACAGCAGCTTGCACCTCAGGACGCCGGTGCGCTGGTCGGGCTTGCGGCGTTCCCGTCGTTGCGGACGCTGCGCCCGCGGCTGGCGGCGCTGGCTGAGGCGTGTGACCCGCTTGAGCTGCAGCGCTCGTTCGCGACTGCGATGCTCAATGCGGACGAGCGCCCGCCGGAGCTGTTCTACGTCGATCATCACTTTGTCACCTATTGGGGCGCGCAGCCGGTCGCCAAGGGCTACAACATCCGCCGGCATTTGGCCGAGCCCGGCCGCGATGACACGTTCGTGGTCGACGATCGCTGGCGGGCGGTGTGCTTTCGCCGCGTGGTCTGTCGGTGAGCCTGCCCGAGGTACTCTGGCAGCTCAAAGAGATCACCGGCGGCCGGCTGGTGATGATCGGCTTTGACCGCGGCGGGTCCTACCCGAAGACTTTCCAAGCGATCGCAGCGGCGGGGATGGAGTGGATCACCTGGCGCCGCGCGCCGCTCGTGCAACCAACCACACAGCCGCGGGGCTCGTGGGTCAAGGTCAACGGCAAACGGCGGACCTACCTGCTCGCCGACGAGCGGATCGAGCTCGAGGGCTACGAGCACGGCCCGATCCGCCAACTGTCAGCGTATGAGCACGACCGCGTCGTCTTTCAGGTGCTGACCTCAAACCACGCGCTGCCCGGCGCGCCGCTGGTGCACCGCCTCAAAGGACGCTGGTGCATCGAGAACACCAACAAGTACCTCGAGCACCACCAAGGGATCCACTGGCTGTGCACCCACGAGATGGACCATCAGGCCAACACCGCCAAGGTCCCAAACACCGCCCGCAAAACCGCCCGCGATCAACTCAAGACCGCCGAGACCGCGCTCGCCCAAGCCGAACGCGCGCTCGGCCAAGCCGCTCACGCCAAACAACAAGACGATCTCGACCAGCTCACAGAACAAGTCAAGTCAACCACCACACAGCTCACCGCAGCCCGCGCCCACCTGAAGACGATCCCCGCCAAGCTACCCGCTAACGAGCTTGACCCCAACGCGACCCGCGCGACCCCCAAGCTCGCCCGCCGCGCGCTGCAAATGGTCTGCCGCCTGCTCGCCTACAACGCAGAACTCGACCTCGCCCGGCGGCTGAACACCTACCTCGCCGACCCCGACGAATACCGCGCGATCACCCGCAACCTACTGCACCTCGCGGGCACGATCCACTACAACCGCAAGACGATCACCGTCACCCTCGATCGACCCCACCCGCCACGCGTCGCCAAAGCACTCGGCCTGCTGATCGACGATCTCAACACCAACCCGCCCCGACTCCCCGCAGACCGCCGACCGATCACCTACCGGCTCAAAAATTAACCGCAGCCACCAGCCCTACTTCCGGAGATCTGAGCCTTTCAGACCTCCGGTAGTGGAGTTGGATTGCCCCGGTTTTGTTGGGGTTTTTACGCGTCGAGGTCTTGCAAATGTGTGCAGGATTTGGTAGTTTGGTGGGGTGTTCAACGGGTCGGCTGGTG
>JBEKRJ010001012.1:0-4080 GCA_049518835.1 Solirubrobacteraceae bacterium | reverse complement strand
GAAGGTCCTATTCGTGAGGGGACCGTCTGGCGTGCATCCGTTCCTCCAACGCCCAACTGGTGCCGGCGTCGTATGAAATTTCACCCAACCATGTGAACGTATCGGGCCGGATGTCCGCGACGGGCCATCGCAGCTGTGGCTTTTCCTCATCGCTAAGGAGCACTATGTCCTCGCCGCCTTCCCGCCCGATGAAGCGCCGCACGCAGCCGTTGATCGGCTCGATCCAGTTCGAGCGCCACGCTCCGATCCCCGCGTCGTAGAAGCGCAGCGTTGAGCCCTGGAACGCGAGCGGCGGCCGGCCCTCGCCGGGCTGGCCTGGTCCGGGAACAATCCAAACGTCCTGGACGGCACGCCCGCCGAGAACCCATCCGAAATGCAATTCGCCGATTGCGGGGCCGACTCCGGACCGAACCACTCCAGCGCCCACGAGCCAACAAAGCGACCGAACAGCATCAGTTCATCGGCGTAACGGCCCGAGGGTCCGGCGGCATGCAGCGCATCGATTAGCCCCACGGCCGGGTCACTTTGAACTGGTCCTTTCATCTCACGGCTGTTGTCGGCGGGGTCATGCAGCGCGATCCAGGCGGTCGGGCAGCAGGTGGTCGGCGGGGACCGCGAACGGGATCCCGGTCGCCTTGATCTTCGCCTTCGCACGCGATAGGCGCCGCTTCATCGCCCCCTCCGAGACGATGAAAGCGCGCGCGATCTCCTCAGTCGACAGGCCGCCGAGCGCGCGCAGCGTGAGCGCAACCTGCGCCTCGGCAGCGAGCGCTGGCAGCAGGTGAAGATCAGCTCGAGCCGCTCGTCCTCGATCACCGTGTCGTCAAGTTCGTCCATCGTCACTTCGGGTACCTCCAGCTGCCAGGCCTTTTCGGCCAGCGTCCGCTCGCGTCGGATCCGATCGATCGCCCGGTTGCGCGCGGTGACCATCAGCCACCCGCCGGGGTTGGCCGGAACGCCGTCACGGGGCCAGCGCTCCGCGGCAACCGCGAACGCCTCCTGGGCGGCCTCCTCAGCGAGATCGAAATGGGTGCAGCTCTCCTGGAGGGTCGTCATGATGCCTGTGGTGGGGCGGGAATGATTCCGCCGGCGTAGCGGGCTTCGTGCACTCGTTTGCGTTCTTGTGCGAGGTGGAAGCGCCAGTACGCGTCGAAGTCGTGGTTGCTCTTCATAGCGCGTAGCTTCAGCACGGCCTCGGCGCCTTCAAGTCCCCAGCGCGCCCCGGTGATGTCCATCCGATCCTTCACCAAATGACGGCAGGCGCCCTCGATCACGCCGGTCGCGATCGGCCACCCGTTCGCAAGCGCGGTCGGGTAGTCGAGGTAGGCTCGCTTGGCCAGCAGATAGTGGGCGGCGGCGTCGGCGTTCTTGCGTTGCTTGGCGTCGAGCCCGAGGCGGGTGGCCTTGCGGCGGATCGCGGCGGCGACCGTGCTGGCGTCGCCCTCAAGCACGGCGCGTGCCTTCTCCTGGACCCAGCGCTCGGCGGCGGGGTCGCCTTCGGTGAAGAAATTCCACGCCGCTGACCACAGGTACTCGATTACGTGAACGTAATCGACAAGGATTGTGATCTTGATGGCGCGCTTCTTGGCTTCTTTGCTGACCCTGTCGATCTGGTGGTTGTTGCCGTCGACGAGCACGACCCAGCTGTGTTGATGATCGCCGTCGCGCCGCTCGGCCTCATCGAACATCCGCGCGATCACCTCGGCCGCATCGTCTGTAACACTCGCAGACAGCCACTTGTTCTTGGCCTTGGGCCCGTCGCGGACGGCCTCGCGCTCCTCATCGGTGGTCGGCAGGATGTCGGCTGGCGCTCTGACCTCCGGGGTGATCTCATAGACGGCGGCGACCTCCGCCATCCGCTTGCGGCCTCGCTTCTCGCCCTTGGATAGGCGCGTCTTGAGCTTGTTCTCGGCATCCTCGGCCTGCTTTCTGGTCTGCTCGCGCAGCGCCTCGGGGCGCATCACCACCCCCTTGCCATCGCAGGAGAGCACCAGCACGTCGTCGTGATCGACGGCGTCGTACTCGCGATGCTCGTAGTACGCCTCGAAGTCAACCGCGGCGCGGAGCGCCAGCTCCTCGACCTGGCGCTTGCCGAGCACAGCTCCGGTGATCCGGCGGATCGCGTCGGTGGCATCATCGAACGATCCGCGCGGGGTCTCGAGCGCGACCATCCGCCTGAGTCCGTGTGAGTGCTTCTCCTCGGGCAGATTCAGCACGCCGTCGGCGACATACAGGTTCTCCTCGCCCCGGCGCCGGTACGCCAGCCGCCCGACCCTGACCTCACCAAAGACGCTCAGTAGCGGTCGGCTGTGATCGCGCTCGACCGCCCGGCGCTCCACGCCGGCCGCGTCCACCACCCGATCAAGGCGCGGCTCGCGGATCGCGCACAGCTCGAGCTTGTCCTCAAACAGCGATCGCAACAGCTCGCGACCCTCTTTCTGCAGGAGATCCTCCAGCTCGGAGTGCTCAAGCCGATCGGTCTCTACGCTCTCCAACGAGTCCACGATCGCGTCAAACCGCTCCCGCGAGCGAGCAAACGCATCCCTGCCGTTCGCAGGAGCGCGATCGCGCTCAAGATCCGTTGCATCATCCCCACCAAGCGCTGCGCCAGGCAGGAGTTCATCCCCTGGCGCGTAAAGTTCGCCAGAACGGGTGCCAAGGTCGGCGGTCATTGCGGCCACCTTTCGTGGTCGACGTTGACAGGTCAACGCCGACCTTCGGCACCCTCTCTATCGACTCCTGCCGCGCCCGATCACCTAACCCCCGGGATCAAGCCCAGCAAACGGCCCCCAGCAGCTCTCCCTCGCAACCCCAAGAACCCCCGATTTCCGCGGTGTTTCACCGGCTCGGCACGACCCTCCCGGAGAGCCACACCCGATCGAAATCGCCGAGGAAACCGACCAGCGAGGCCCCGCTGATCCAGCGCGGCGAACACGCCCTGACGCAGTCGGTGACGCAACGTCGGCTGCCCTAACAGCAACAGGCAGAACGGGGCGGCTTGGTCCATCCCCAAGTTGCTCAGGCAGCGCACGCCTTCCAGGCTGTCGGCGTCCAAAAGGTGCGCCTCATCGCAGATCAGGACCACCCGCTTGCCGCGCTCGGATGCCTCGGCTGCTAACAGCTCTTGGGCCTGGGGGATCAACGCGGCGTGATGAAAGCGGGGGGTGCCGCCCAACCGGCTGACGATCAGCCCGTAGATCCCACGCAACCCCACCCCCGGCGTGCCCAGATAGAGGACCGCATGCCGGGAAGCGTCCAAGCCCGCCACCGCGGCGCGGGCAGCGACCGTCTTCCCCGCACCGCACTCCCCGGAGATGACGCCGATCGCCTGCTCACTGATGCACCACGAGATCCGGGCGACCGCTTGGGCATGCGAGTCGTGGGCGTGCAGCATGCCCGGCGCGAGGTCTTTGCCGAACGGCATCCGTGAGAACCCATAGTGGGCGCGCAACCTGTCAATACTCACTGTCCATCCTCCTGGTTGATGTCACGATCCTCGCCGTCGCCGTCGCCGTCGCCGTCGCCGTCGCCGTCGCCGTCGCCGTCGCCGTCGCCGTCGCCGTCGCCGTCGCCGTTGCTGTCGGGCTGGGTGAGGCTGGCGAAGTCGATCGGGTGCCCGGGGATCTCGGCGTCGCGCTGATCGGCGAGCAGCTTGAGGTAGTCGATCCCGGTGTCGGCCGGCGGCGGCGGGAGTTCGCGCTCGGCCTGCGGGTGGGTGCGGCGGCCGATCACCAGCGGCGTGGCGAGCCCGAACGGGCGGTACTGATAGCGGACCTCGATCCGGGTCAGATCGAACGGGTCGAACACCAGCTCCACCTTGCGGCCGACCAGCGCCGGGTCGACCTCGTAGCTGTTGCCGTGCAAGGAGACCGTCGCGGTCTTCGTGACGGTCCGTCCTTGGGACCACAGGAACGCCTCGCGCACCAGGGCAGGGGTCGGCAACTGGGGCGCGCCGGCGGCGTCGAACCGCTCAAGCGGCGTCTGCCCGGTCTCGGAGTGCACCCGCCGGTGGTAGACGACCTCCAACCACGCGGAGAACAAGCGGTTCAACTCCGCCAGCTCGACACCGTCGTCGATCTC
>JBEKRJ010001011.1:0-4817 GCA_049518835.1 Solirubrobacteraceae bacterium | reverse complement strand
CCCCGCCTGCCATGAGTGCAAGCACATGGGGCACGCGAACGTCACCGGGAACGGCGCGCGCGCCCGCCGGCACCTCGCTGAGGTCAATGGCTGGACCGCCAGCCAGGTCGAGAAGCATCTCGAGCTGGCGTTCGCGGTCTGGCAGCAGCGCAGCGAGCACGAATGGCGTCTGGACATCTCCGCGCTGGCGGCATACGGCATCGGCGCCGACACCCAGGCCAACGCCGGCGTTGCCGCGAACGCCGATCCGGATTGCGGAGGCGTGACGATCCGGCCGCTCGGCGAGCAGGAAGCAATCCGGCCGCTTCGAGACGCCGGCGCGATCGAATAGCCCGTTGCCGTCGCCGGGCACGGCGGCGAGCGGTTCACCGCCGCGGCGAGCGGCGGTAAGCGCGGCGGTGCGCTCGCCGGTCGAGCGCGGCGGTGAGCTCGCAGACAGACGGATCGTGGACGTCTTCGCATACACGCCCGGCGCGGGGACGATGCTGATCGGCGGCGAGTTCGACGCGCCGCGCAGCGACCTTCGCGACCGGGACGCGGAAGCGAGCGGCGAGCTGCTCGTCCGGCAGCTCGCAGTTGGCGCGAAACGGCTTGGCGGGCTCAGCGTGCGCCGGGCGTATTAAAGCCGCGGCGTCCTGGTCGCGGTAGACGTCTTCCCACTGCCAGTTCTCAGACTCGCACGCTTGCGCGTCGATCCGCATCGCCCAGACGCATTTGGCGAGCACCCAGCGCTTGTCGGGATGCTCGTCGGGGAGCCGCTCGAGGTCGGGGTGCAGACTCGCGCGCAGCGGCGAGGCGAGCGCCGCCCACGGCTTGATGTTGTTGTGGTCGATCAACGTCATCGGTTCGATCCCCTTGCTGATCGGCGGGTGCGGGTCGGGAACGACAGAAGCCCGCGGCGATAATCGCCGCGGGCTGCAGTGCCGGCTACTGGTGGTTTCTTTGCGCTCAGGCGCGGAAACGGTTACGGAGAATCCGTCGCCCGCGCCAGATGTACTGCTTGACGCTGCCGGCAGCGAGCCCGAGCCGCTCGCCGATCTCCTCCCAGCTGTAGCCGGCAACGCTGAGGGTGATCGCGTCTCGCTCGCGGTCGGGCAGCTCCGCGATCGCCTCCAGCAGCTCGCGCGTCTCGGCCCACAGCTTCGCATCCACGCCCCGAGATGTGCGGGAGAGCCGCTGCTCGGGTAGCCGCTCGAGCACCCTCAGTACGTCCTCCTCGCGCTGGCGCCGGCGCCACAGGGAGATCGCGTGACGGTACGCGACCGTCCGCAGCCACGCCCGCGGTCTGGCCCCTCTCTGTCAATCCTAACTTGAGACGTTATCCACAATAGTAATTTTTTCTGGAAATCGTGTTGATAACTGGGCGGAGAACAGGAGTCTCAGCTGAACATGACGGAGATCGTGTCGAATGGTGCCGCGCCTGCGGTGCCGGACCCGGAGCTGGTCGAGCAGGCCAAGCGCCGGTCGTTTAGCGCGAAGTACAAGTCAGAGATCCTCGCCCGGGCGGACGCGTGCTCGGCGCCGGGGGAGATCGGCGAGCTGCTGCGCCGCGAGGGGCTGTACACGTCGCACTTGACCTACTGGCGCAAGCAGCGTCGCGACGGCGCTCTGAAGGAGCTTGGACGGCCGCGCGGGCGTCAGCCGAGTGATCGGCGTGACCGGGAGATCGCCGAGCTGCAGACCCGCGTGGAGCGCCTTGAGGGCGAGCTTGCGAAGGCGCGGAAGGTGATCGAGATCCAGGGAAACGTCTCAGCGCTCTTGGAGCAGATGCTCGGTACCGAGGGCGAGTCGGGGAGCACCGGGCGATGATCTGCGAGACCGTTGAAGAGCTCACGCCGATCATCGGCACCAGGCCAGCGTGCCGGGCGTTGGGTGCCTCGCCCGCGACCATCTATCGTCGGCGGCGACCACCACAGCCCCGGCCGTCGAGGCCGCGGCCGGCGCCGCCCAGGGCGTTGAGCGAACAGGAGCGCGAGGCGGTACTCGAGGTGCTGCACTCGGAGCGGTTCGTGGACTGTGCGCCTGAGCAGGTGTACGCCACGCTGCTGGACGAGGGCCGCTACCTGGCGTCGGTGCGGACGATGTACCGGCTGCTCGCCGCCAAGCACGGTGGCGTGCGCGAGCGTCGCGATCAGCTCACGCATCCGGCGTACTGCAAGCCGGAGCTGTTGGCCGAGCGGCCGAACGAGCTGTGGAGCTGGGACGTCGAGCGCCACGAGGCGCTCTGTGACCGTGCGGTGATGAAAGGACACCGCCTCCGGTTCGTCGCAGCGGACCGGTGAAGCTGGGGGCAGCCTGATCCGGGAGACGCCGGTGAGGGTGGACAGCAGCCCCGACAACGACGGGACGGGCCAGTACTGCCAGATGGCCTGGGTCCGGCAAGCAAGACGGGAAGGTGTACGTGAGAAACCAGCATTCGAACGCTCCTCAAGAACAAACCACCGGCTCTAACCTGGCGGATCTGGGCTGGGTCGCGGCGCGTCCTCGCAGGGATCGCGGGGAACTCCTTGGGCCGATTAACGTCGTCGGCCGGGAGGCCACACCGAAGGCCTGCGGCGTAGGTGTGGCGAGGTCGCAGGGGCAAAGCTGGGCACCTAACCCGACCAGCGGTTCAGAGTGAACGTGGGAACCTTCCCGACGGTCCCCTCACCAGCCCACCTTCTGGTGGCTGGCGGGAACGCGCGTCGTCGGCGGATGCTGACGGGAAGGGGCGGAGGACCCGTAGTAGTCCGAGCCGGGGAAAGCCCGGTACATGGCGAAGGGGTCCAGCGGGTTCGCAGCAGGCGAGCAAGACGAGGAGATCGCCGGTGAACACGGGCGTGTCGTGGCCCAGCCCTGAGTTGGCTGAGCAGCGAGTACTCGCGATGCAAAGCAAGCTGCACCGATGGGCGGTCGGGGATCCCGACCGTCGGTTTGATGACCTATACAACCTCGTTCACGACCCGGCGTTCATCGTCGTGGCGTGGACGCGGGTCAGGAGCAACCGGGGCGCACGCACCGCCGGCGTTGACGGGATCGCACCAAGATCCGTCGTTGACGTGGTCGCGCTGCTCGACGGGCTCAGGAGCGATCTGAAGGCCCGCCGGTTCAGGCCCGATCGGGTGCGGGAGGTGAAGATCCCCAAGTCGAACGGGAAGGTCCGTCGCCTCGGGATCGCTACCGCGGCTGATCGGGTCGTGCAAGCCGTGTTGAAGCTGGTGCTCGAGCCGATCTTCGAGGCGGATTTCAAGCCGTGTTCCTACGGCTTTCGCCCGAGGCGCCGCGCTCAGGACGCGATCGCCGAGATCCGCTATCTCGCGACGCCCGTTCGTAACTACGAGTGGGTTTTCGAGGCAGACATCGCGGCGTGCTTCGATGAGATCTCGCACTCGTTCCTTCTGGATCGGGTCCGCGATCGCGTCGGGGATAAGCGCGTCATTGAGCTGGTGAAGGCGTTCCTGCGAGCCGGGGTCCTCTCCGAGGGGCAGGCCAACCGGAACACGATCACCGGCACTCCGCAAGGCGGGATTCTCTCACCGTGCCTGGCTAACATCGCCCTGACGGTGCTGGATGAGCACTTCGCGCGCAAGTGGGAAGCGCTCGGACCGTCATGGACACGCGCCAAGCTCCAACGCCAAGGCGTTCCGGCTCATCGAATCGTCCGCTATGCGGACGATTTCGTAGTGATGGTCCGGGGTGCCCGCAAGGACGCCGAAGCGCTGCGCGACGAAGTCAGCGAGGTGCTCGCGCCGATCGGTTTGCGCCTATCGGCAGAGAAGACGAGTGTCTGCCACATCGACGACGGGTTCGACTTTCTGGGATGGCACATCCAGCGGCGATCCTGGCGTGGGCGAGGCGGCAAACGAGCGGTCTACACCTACCCGTCCAAGAAGGCGCTCGCCTCCGTGGTCGCGAAGGTCAGATCGTTCACCCGTCGCAACAAGCATCGAACGCTCGCGGCCCTGCTGCGCCGGCTCAACCCGGTGCTGCGAGGCTGGTGCAACTACTTCCGTCATGGCGTGTCCTCACGGACATTCAACTACCTCGACCAGTTCGCATGGTGGCGAGTGGTCTGGTGGGTCCGCAAACGCCACGACGGACTGACCTGGAGCGCCCTCAACCGCCGCATTCTCCCCAACTGGGAGATCCGCGACGGCAGCGTCAAGCTGTTCCGCCCCAACAAAGTAGCCATTGAGCGCTACCGCTACCGGGGCAGCCAGATCGCGACGCCATGGGCGAGCACGGCATGAACACGTGGAGAGCCGGATGCACGGAGACGTGCTCGTCCGGTTCGGAGGGCGGGCCGAGGAAACGAACCGGCTGAAAGGCCGGCACCGCGCCTCGGTCCGACCCCTACTCGAAGCTGAAGGGCCCGGCGAAGTGGACGTACTTCTATCTGTACGTGATCCTCGACGTGTTCAGCCGCTACGTCGTCGGCTGGACCGTGCAGCACCGCGAGAACGGCCAGCTCGCTAAGGCGCTGATTGAGCAGGCCGCCGAGCAGCAGCAGATCACGCCCGCGCTGCTCACGCTGCACGCCGATCGCGGCGCCCCGCAGCGCGCCAAGCCCGTCGCGTTCCTGCTCGCGGACCTCGGCATCACAAAAACACACTCGCGCCCGTACACCTCCAGCGACAACCCCTACAGCGAGGCGCACTTCAAGACGCTGAAGTACCGGCCCGAGTTCCCCGAGCGCTTCGACAATATCGAGCACGCCCGCGGGCACTGCCGCGTGTTCTTTGACTGGTACAACCACCAGCACCGCCACTCCGGGATCGGGCTGATGACCCCCGCCGCCGTCCACTTCGGCCAGGCGCCAGAGCTCCACACAGCCCGTG
>JBEKRJ010001010.1:0-13904 GCA_049518835.1 Solirubrobacteraceae bacterium | reverse complement strand
CACGACGGGGAGTACCCCCGCGGGAGGCGACGGTGGAACCGCGGATACGCCCCGCGAGCTGCGGGAACACCCGGCGACCCGCCAGCCGGACGAGGGCCTCGACGCCGCTCTCGGAGAAGAGCAACACCTCGATCTCTTCCACCCGACGAGTGTCAGCTCATGTATCACGGCTAATGGTCTGCGCATGTACGCCTACGCCATCTCCATCCGATGCTGAGCGTCGAGCGGCCGACCTGGCAGGATTACGCCGATCTCAGCGGCTGACGAGGAAAAACTCCGGCGCCTGCTGGCTGCGGGCCGGGAACGCGCGCTCTAGCTCGGCCGAACAACTGACCGCGTTCGACCCATCCGTCGAGCCGGCCAGCAGGACCCAAACTAAACGCGATCCTTCATGCCATTGCCTCGACTCCGCCCATTTGCTTCTCGAACGCCTGGCGGATCAAGCCTATGACGTAGGGCAACTCTTCGACCGAGGCGACGGCGACTTCGACGTTGCCATTCCCCCAGCGCCCGAGGTTCGTCACGTCTCGGCCGATCTCCTTCGGGTCGACAAGCTCGTGTGGGTCGATGTTGAGCGACAGCAATAGAGCAATAGCCGCTTTTGCTGGGGAATCACGTCCACGAAGTTCGTCTCGGCTTTGTAGGCGACGTAGAGCTTCAAAAACTCCTCGCTCACGACTGGATCGAGCTCACAAATCTCCTTGCGCAACGTTTCGAACACAGGGTTCATTGGCGCACCATCAGCCAGCCATTCGTGATCAGCGATGCTGTACTTGACGGCGGGCGCCGCGACCGGCCGGTACGAGTCCAGCACCTCCGAGTCGATCTCCGGGTAGGCCCAGACTTCCGCGGCGAGGTTGGCAAGCCTCTCCGCCCGCGCCTTGATGGCGGCTTCGTCCCACCTCTCGAGCGTGCCGAGACCCTCGTTCAGCTTCAGTGGACTGTCCTTGAAGCCGCCCGGCATGTCTCGCTTCTCGACGAACGGTCGGTCGCTGTACTCCGAGTTGTAGCCGGTGAGGGTCAGGTTGCCGAGCGTGTGCAGCAACGTCTGGTGGATACGTTCCCAATCGGGCCCAAGCGCCGCCCGCCACTCCGGGGACAAGTTCTCGTTCTGCGGCATGATGTGCTCGATGGTGTACTCGTCGACTGGCACCCGTTCTTTGCGGCCGTAGTTCTCGAGCCGCCGGAGCCAGTAGCTGCGGCTGCGGAAGTTGTAGAGATCGCGGGCGCCGAGCTCCTGCTTGAACTCTTCATCTGACGGGAATCGGCGGTAGGACGGCAGCAGCAGGAGGTGCGCCTTTATGCTCTCCAGGTAGCGATCTTTCTTCAGCGCCCGGCCAAAGGTCGCGAAGGTCTTGTTCAGCGAGTTGGTCGGGATGGCGCAGACCGCACGGCGGAAGACGTAAGCCTCGACGAGGCGTACCGCCTGAATGAACTCCTCCTTGCCGAGGACGCCGGCGGCGTAGTCTTCGTACAGCTCGAGCAGGAATGGGTACGCCACGTCGACTTTCAGCTCGCGCAGGTCCCGGAAAGCGTGGCCGAGTGTCTTGTCGGGCTCTTTCCCGAGCGCGATGTTGACGTAGTGGAGCGCGAGGGCGTGGACGTCGGCGACGAGCGCATCGACGCCGCGGGCATCGGCGGCTGGCTCGCGGGCGTACTTCTTGAAGGCCTCGTAGACCTCGTTGACGTTCGGGATGTCGCCGGTCCTCACCGTCAGGTAGTGGCGCATGAAGCCGTCGAAGTGGGTGCCGTAGGCCTCCTGGCCGAAGGCCACCTCCATCGGCCGCCAGTGCCCCTCATAGAGCTGCGTCTGGTGCTGGTTCTCCAAGCCCATCAGAACGAAGTTGCGAATGAGGTCGGCCTGGCTCAGCTCGCGGCCGGTTGAGTTCATGCTCTCGAAGATCAGCTGCGGGTTGTCCTGGTCGCGGCTGAGCGAGATGTCGACGACGATCAGCTTCGCGAGACCCTTGCACAGGGCGGCGAGGTCGCCCTTCAATGCCTGAATCTGGCTCTCGAAAAACTCGAAGTTCTGCTTGATGCGGATCGAGTACTCGTCCGGCAGGGGCTTCTGCTGAATCAACGCCAGCAGGCTGATTTTGTCGTTCTGCGTCAGCAGCAGCTTGTAGCCGCGCTCGCCGTCTTCCAGCGGATTGAGCAGGTAGTAGCTGCGCAGCTTCTTGGCCGAGAAGCCCTCCACCGGTTCGCTGTCGCCCAGGTTGCGGGCCAAGGCTTCGAGGATCAGCGAGATGGTCGTCAGCCGCTGCTGGCCGTCGATTACCAGCAGCGGCGACTGGCTGGAGACCTGGTAGAGGCCTTTTTCGATGTAGACGATGGAGCCGATGAAGAGCGCCGAGATGTCGTCGTTGCCCCCGGCGCGCACGATGTCGTCCCACAGCTGCCGACACTCCCGTTCGGTCCAGCTGTACGTCCGCTGGTAGATCGGAATGACGCACTGCGGCGTCTTCTTCAGGAAGGCGAGCATCTTGGCTTCGACGGCTTTCATGCAGCTGCTCCCGTCCGCAGGTCACCATCTGACGTCCACTCCTCGTGCGCCAGCGGCGCACCGTTGAGTTCATCGCGCCGGCTGCGCCAGTCCGGCAGGAAGCCGTCCATGAGCTTGGTGAAGCGCTCACCGTGGCTGCGTTCGAGGAAGTGGACCATCTCGTGCACGACGATGTACTCCAAACAGAGCGGGTGCTTCTTCGCCAGCTCGAGGTTGAACCAGACGCGTCCGGCCTCCGGATTGCACGAGCCCCATTTCGTCTTCATCCGGCGGATCTGCCACTGCGTCACCGTCCGACCAATGGCCGGCTCCCACTGAGCAATGAGGACAGGAATTCGTGCCCGCAGCTCTCGCCGCTGCCAGTTCTCGAGCAACTGCCGCCGCGCCTCAGCATCGACGCCGGGCGGGACGTTCAGCACGAGCCGGTTGCCCTGAACTTCGATCTTCGGCCGGCCATCACGCTCGATGACCTTCAGCCGGTGGCGGATGCCCCAGACGTAGTGCGATTCGCCGGTCACCATCTCGCGCTGCGACTGCCGGGTGGCGCCGCGCAACCGTTCCCGCTGGCGCTTGATCCACGGTAGCCGCTGGATGACCGCCAGCCGGATCTTCTCCTCGTCCAGTCGCGTTGGCGCCGCCACTCGGATACGCCCGAGCGGCGGGTAGACCCCAATGTGCAGGTTCTTGATGTCCTTGTAGACGACATCGACGTTGATGCCGCGGATGGTGAGGTAGCTGTTAGCGGTACTCATCGCGCGCCCTCACCAGGTCAAGCAGCTCGTCGAGCCGCTCATAGCCCTCCGGCAGGACGGCTCGTAGAGCTCGTTTGACCTTCTTTTCCTTGAGCGGATTGCCGACCCAGCTGTCTGGCTTCGTTCGCATGATGGTGCGGTCGACGGTTTCGGCGAGGTCGCCATTCGGCAAGCCGAAGTCAACGAGCGCCCGCTTGGCGCCCGTGTCGGCCCAGGCGGGATATTCGGTATCTGATTCGCGCTTGCCGAGCTGCTGCGCTTGGGCGATCAGCCGCTCGAGGTAGTTCTTGTAATCAACCGCGCCTTTGCGCTTCTCCTCAATCAAGGCGTCCAGTAGTTCCGACATCTTGTCGTAGTACTTCGGGTTCATGGCCCGCTCGTCGATGATGACCTTGCGCATGTTGTTGGTGATTGTCTCGGCGACCGCCTCCGGGTTTTCCTTGATGCCCTTCGGCAGCTTCTCAATGGCGGCCGCGCCCATTTCCACAATCAGCTGGATGAGGCCGGTGTCCTTGAAGTCGGCCACCACCTCGGAGGCGTCGGCCTGGATGTAGGTGTCTAGCAGGAACCGCATGCCGGCTTCGTACTGCTTGAGGTCGACGTCCTCACCGGCACCGAGCTTGACCTCATCGCGGAGGGCGGCGTAGTGGGCGATCTCGTCCTTGATCGCCGCGGCCTCGGTCTCCGAGTAGCCGGCATCAGTCATCTCGTTGGCCAGATTGCCGAAGGCGCGGGTGACGGCGGCCACGGCTTTGTACAACTCAACCCGCTTCGGCTCGTTGGCCTTGAGCTGCTCGGCGTTGCCTTCCTCGCTTGTGCAGAAGTACTGCTGATACTGGAGGGTGTTCTTTGGCGGCGCGACCGGTTCAACAATGGCGCGGATTTTCTCGAGCGCTTTGTCGAGATCCTCGCGGGCCTTATCAATGCGGTCGCTCAGCAAGCCCTCAATGTCGTCCTTCTCATAGCCGTCGAGGGCGCCGGAGGTGTAGTCGGTAATGGCGGATTCGAGCGAGTTGAAGAGATCGCGGTAGTCGACGATGTAGCCGTAGTCCTTATCGTCGCCATCGAGCCGGTTGACGCGACAGATCGCCTGGAAGAGGCCGTGATCGCGCATCTTCTTGTCGATGTAGAGGTACGTCGCCGGTGGCGCGTCAAAGCCGGTCAGCAGCTTGTCGACAACGATGAGCAGGCGCATGTGGCCGGGCTGCTCGATGAACAGCTTCTTGACGTCTTTCTCAAACTGCTCGACCTTATTGACGGCCACGTCCGCCGGCTCGTTGAAGTGGTCGGCGAGCATTTGCCGGTAGATGTCGTACTGGCGGAGCCGCTCCGTGGCCCCCTCGCCGGAGTCCTCTTTGGAGATGTCGCTGGCGCGCGGCTCGTAGCTCGTGACGATGGCGCACTTGCCCTTGAAGCCGGCGTTGCAGAAGAGCTCGTAGAGCTTGCAGGCCTGGTAGATGCTCGCGCTGACCAGCATGGCGTTGCCGCGCCGGTCCATCAGCCGCGGCTTTATCTCCATGTCGAGCAGGATGTCGTTGACGATCTGCTTGGCGCGCGGCTCGGAGCTGACAATCTTCTGCATCGTGCCCCAGCGCTTCTTCAGCTCCGCCCGCGAGAGGTCGGTCAGGCCCCGGGTCGTGACCTCGAACCACTTGTCGACCTGGGCCGGCGACGTCAGGTGTTGGTCGATATTGCGCGCCTCGTAGCGCAGATCTAGCACAACACCATCGGCGACGGCTTCGTCGAACTTGTAGGTGTGGATGAAGCTGCCGAACTTCTCAATGCTCGTCTCTTTATTGGTCTTGAGGAGCGGCGTGCCGGTGAAGCCGATGAACATCGCCTCGGGCAGCAACTCACTCATGGCCTCGTGCATCTTGCCCGACTGCGTGCGGTGGGCTTCATCGCCGAATACGAAGATGTTGCCCTTGGCGGGAGAATTCCTTCGGGACCTTCGACAGCAGTTCCTGGATGAAGTCCTGTTCCGCCTCATCGCGGGCGCCCTCGTCTGTCGAGCGGCGGAACTTGTGGATGAGCGAGCAGATCAGCCATTCCTGCGACTCGTTGAGCGTCGTCAGGAGATCAACGCCGCTCGTCGTCCGGTAGATCGTCTCGCCGACCCCGTTGAAGACACCTTCGATCTGGTCATCCAGCTCATCGCGGTCGGTGATAAGCAGCACGCGCGCATCCGGCTGGTGCTCGCGGATCCACTTCGCCAGCCACACCATCGTCAGCGACTTGCCGGACCCTTGCGTGTGCCAGATGATGCCGCCGTCGCGACTTTTCTGGCGTATCAATGACGCCGTAGCGGAGGCCCTCGACGTCGTTGCCCGCGAACAGCAACTGGACGGTGCTGAAGAAGGGTCGGATGAAGTGGGCATTCTGGTTGCCGATCGACTGGCGAATCCCCTCGGACACGGCGACCCGCGAGCGCTTCAGCTCGATGGTCGCGAGGGCCAGACCGTTGACGTAGAGGACGAGATCCGGCCGCTTCGTGTGGCTGCCGGCAATCGTCACCTCCTCGGCGATCACGAAGTGGTTGGCGTCCGGGTTCTGCCAGTCGATGAGCCAGACCGTCTCCGTCTGCTCGCCGGCGCCGGGCTTGATCTTCACGCCGTAGCGCAGCAGCCGATAGACCTCTTGATTGGCTTCGTAGAGGGTCCGACCGCCGCCGAGCGATGCCTCCTTCCGGAGCTTGTCCACCGCTTTGCCGATCTGGATAGCGCCGTAGCCGCGAGCCTCAAGGTTCATCTCCAGCAGCTGCAGCTCGATGTTCGAGTTGCCCTCGCGATACTCCCAGTTGCCGAGGTTCTCGTAGCCCAGCCGCTCCGCAAACAGCTTGGTGACACGCTCCTGCGCCCGACGTTCGAGCTGCCCAACGTCGCTCATGCTTCCTCCTCCGCCCTGAGCCTCTTTCGCCCGGACAGGAGCGCCTGCATCATGCCCTCTCTCATAGCCCTCGCCTTCGCGAGTCGTGCACGCAACATCCGGATCTCATAATCGCAATCATGTGCAACAGCCGCGATCGCCTGCTGCTCATCGAGATCCGGCACTTCAATCGTCTGCTGGCTGTATTCCGAAATCCAGTAGCGCTTATGGTCCTGAACGGGAAACTGAATTAGCTGCATGCGCTCAAAAACGAATCTGAGATCAGCTCCTGGCCTTGCGCTCAGTATCTTCATCGCTGACGATTTAGCCTTGAAATCAAAGTCGACATACTGAGAGGCGGTCGTGAAGTCGTCGAAAATGACGACCGGATGGTCGCGATACACGCCATGTGTCTCGTTCGTGTACCCAAGTAGGAATGTCTTGCCAGCAGTAAGAACAGGCACCCGCCCGCTTGGAAGCTGCTTGGTCGTCCGTACCAGGAATCGTCCTGGCTGCTCGTAGCTCAATAAATCCGCCAGCCGACGAACCTGCCAGTGTCGCGTAAAGCCTGGGAGCCGCGACTTGCCGGCGAGAAGACGCTGCATGACCCCGACCTTGATGGCGCGTTTCTTGGCAAGCAACAGCTCGTGCTTTCTGAGCTGTTCATCAACATCGTCGAGAGCCTCAGCAATGCGGCGCTGTTCTGGAAGAGGGGGCACGACGGTCTCCAGAGCACCGACCATCGTTAGGTTCATCCCCGCCTTGGCCCCAGTATCGGTCATGCCCACGAAGGCGCGTTGCGGTTCCCAACTCGACAGGTAGTACGCGACGAACTTGCTCGATACCCGGCGGGGATCGAACCTCACCCGGGCAATATGCTGGTTAATGTATGCCGGGCTGGGGACAGTGTCGTCAACGTAGCCAATGATGCCGATATCGGCAGTGATGGAAACCAGGAGGTCACCTGGTACGAGCTTTGTTCGCTTCGCTTCGGACGCGTCGAGCGGCAGCTTCACAAACCGGCAGTTCGATAGGTCGAGATGGATGTCCGACCGCCGGAGGTTGGTAATACGGACGAACAAGTCGCCGTGGTCAGAGTAAAAAGTAGCCCAGCCACGCGAGCCGCTCGTGACTTTGCCGCCAAGCTCCACAAGGCTTGCTCGTTGCCAATCCGCGGGTAGGTCCTCGGCCGTCAGCGCGGGGGCCGGAGGTGGCGCAAGCCCACTCATATCAGGTCCATCTCCGCCAGATGGCCGGCAACCCGCTCATCAAGCGTCGCGAGCTCGGCTTCAAGCTCGTGAAGTGTCTCGCCGTACCGGTCACCGAGCTGCTCAATCCGGTCAATGAGGTCGTGCGCCCGCTCGGTGAGCACGTCGAGGATGCGCGCCGTTAACGTGTGTCGCCACTTATCGTCGAGCACCAGCGATTTCACCACGTCGACGGTCAGATCGCCGTATGCCTTGAGCGTTTCGACGTTTAGCGCGGTCTGGGCGTCCTTCACGGCCTTCTTCGCGGACGCCTCCGTTTCGAATAGCATGACAACCTGCTCGAGCGCGGCGACCTCCTCGGGATCGGGGCCCTCGCTCTTCGCTTCTTTGAGGCGCGCCTTTGCCGATCCCTTCGTGATTTTGTCGCCGTCGATAGCTTCTGAGAGGAGCCCCTCGTCTACCGCGTGCTCCGCAAGGTATTCCTCGAGCGATTGCGTCGCCTCTTGTTCACGGGCTTTCAGGTCGAGCAACAGCGCCCACTCCTTCGAGAAGTACCGGCCCACGATAAGCGCCGGCGGAAGTAGATCCATCTTGAACTTCGTGGCGCTGCGTCCGGAGCCGATAACCAGGTCGGGTGTTTCAGAGAGCTTGCGGTCCTTGTCCTCGATTGCCTTCCGCGGCTTCGAGGCGTCGAGCCAGCCCTCGGTCATCACGAGGAATACGTCATCGTGCATCGTGCGGTGCCAGTAGGCCATGAGCTGCTCGTAAACGTCGTACTCATCAAGCAGCGGCACCGACTTGAAGCGCGTGAGCAGGTCGTCGCCCAACGCCGCGATCAGACCGTTGGGCTTGGTTTCGGGTGTGATTCCCTCTAACGCAGGCCGATGAGCGGCAAACCATTCGTCGACCTGCGTGGTTACGTCGGTTGCGAACTGCTTGAGCTCCGGAGCGTCGAGAATTGTCTCGCGGACGTCGTTTACCGGAATCGTGAGGTCGGAGTAGTCGGGCCGGTTTGGCGCAAAGAGCTCCGTGCGTAGTAGCGGGAACGCCTGCCAGTAGTCAGCAAGCGCGTCAACGTCACGATCCGGTACGCCGCCCTCGAGGTGGGCGTGCAGGTACTGGATGTCCTCCGGCTCAGACGCGTCGACATAGCGGGCGATGTTCAAATTGTAATCATTGGCAGGCGCCGTTATCTCCGCCAGCGGCACCAGGCGCGAGTAGCGCGGAATCTCGATCTGCTTGTTGAAGACGTCGACAATCTTGTGAATGTCTTGACTCCGGAGGCGGTTCTTCGGGCCATCCTTCATAAAGCCCTTCGAGGCGTCAATCATGAATACGCCAGTCCGCTCGGTAGCGTCCTCCTTATCGAGCACGACAATGCACGCCGGTATGCCGGTCCCGTAAAAGAGATTGGCCGGCAGGCCGATGACACCTTTGATGTAGCCACGCTTCAATAGTTGGCGGCGGATTACCGCTTCGGCTTGGCCGCGGAAGAGGACGCCATGCGGCATGATGACCGCGGCCTTCCCGTTGCTCTTGAGCGACGTGACGACGTGGAGCAGGAAGGCGTAGTCGCCGTTCTTATCAGGCGGCCGACCAAAGACAAACCGGTCGTATTCCAGCTCGAGGCCGTTGCTCCAGGACTTCACTGAGAACGGCGGATTCATCACGGCAAAGTCGAAGGTGCGGAGCTCGTTGCCCTTGGTGAACTGCGGGTTGGTTATGGTGTCGCCTTTGCGGATGTCGGCGTCCTCGTTGCCGTGCAGCACCATGTTCATCTTCGCGAGGGCCCAAGTGGCGTTGTCCTTCTCCTGACCGTAGATGGTGATGCCGCGCGGCGCCTCCGCAGCGGCCTTGAGCAGCAGCGAGCCGGAGCCACAGGCCGGGTCGTACACCGTCTGGTCCTGGCGCGTGTTCGGCCCGATGCCGACGATCTTCGCCATGACACGCGAGACCTCGGCCGGCGTGTAGAACTGCCCCTTCGACTTGCCGGATTCGGTGGCGAAGTGGCGCATGAGGTACTCGTAGGCGTCGCCGAGGAGGTCGTCACCCTCCGCCCGGCTGCCGCGGAAATCGAGGTCGGCAAAGATCGTCACGAGCTTGCTCAGCCGGTCCTGCATTTCCTTGCCGCGGCCGAGCTTCTCCTCGTCGTTGAAGTCGGCGAGGTCGATGACCTTCTGCAAGTCGTTGGCCTCGGCGAGCTTGGCGATGATCTTGTTGATCTTGTCGCCGATCTCGACATCGCCCTTTAGGGCGACCATGTCATCGAACGACCCGCCTGGTGGTACGTCGATGAGGCTATTGGAATCGGACTTCGCCTTGTCCGTCACGTACTTCACGAACAACAGGGTCAGGATGTAGTCCTTGTACTGCGAGGCGTCCATGCCGCCGCGTAGCTCATCACAGCTCTGCCAAAGGGAGCGATAGAGATCAGACTTCCTCAGGGCCATCCGCGGTCTCGTTAGTAGGTAAGTATTGTGTTAGGCATCCGGACCAGATCAGCGATCGCGTGGCGTGACTGGTCTGCGCGTCCGGCGGGTTACCGCTTATGACTGCAGCGATCATGATTGACGTACCTTGCAAGGGGTCGCCGCATGACCGAGAACCGGCGCCTCCGCCGATCGGCAACCTAACCGTGGCGGGAAGCGGTAGCGTTCCTCGCCTAGCGCGCCATCGAGGCCCTCATCCGGCCGGTAAGAGGCTCGACGGCTACAGTGGTTCGCGCGGCGCATTCGCGCTTCCAACGCCGCCTCCCGCGGGGGTACCTCCGATTTGGCGACGGTCTTCCAGGACCGTCGCCAAATCGGAGGTCTATGAAGGGCGGGTCGGAGCGAATGGCTCGAATCAGGAATCTGAACCCCTCTCGGATTCCGCACTCGGCCGATGTCCGACGGAAGCTCGATCACGAGAGGAGCGTCTTCTCCGGGTGCGGCCACTCGCGATAAGGCCCACTGCCCACTGCTCCATCTCGGATCGAAGCCAGAGCATGCACCGCCCGCGGCCGAGAGTGATCACGGGCCGCGGCATATCGGTGTAACGGTGCTGGTACACGCTGACGGTATTCGGCGCCGAGAGTCCGAGGATCTCGGCGACGCCGCGGGCATCAATGAGGTCCTCAGTGGCAACCAGCGGCGTCATGTTCGCGAGCGTATCCAGAGGTCCGGATCCATCCGGACGGTCGGCTAGATTATAAGCGTCAACAGCAACAGATGGCCCCGGCGGTGCGCCAACACCCCGGGGCCTGGCCGGAACCTACGAAGGAGGTCCGACATGCAGCAGAGTATTCCCTCGCCCCTGGACGAGCTCGCGGGCAAGGCGACGATCACCATCGAGCAGACCGCAAAGCTGCTCGGTCTTGGGCGGACCGCCGCATATGGGCCCCTCGTCATTCTGAGTGGGTAGTCACCTTGCTGTCACTGTGACTTCACGCGAGCTGAGGGCCGGCGTTGAGTTTGCCGGCGACGAGGTAGATCATCGCCTTGTAGTTACGAGTCGACCGGTAACCTCGCGCTCGGCGTTTGGCGGACTGGATGAGCGAGTTGAGCCCCTCCAGCAGCCCGTTGTTGATACGGCTGAGATGCCAGCGGAGCACTCCCTCCCAGTGAGCTTCGAGTGTGTCGGCAAACTCATGTAACGGCTCCAGGTCGCTGTCCCTGACATCGTCGATCCAGCGGCGCAGGTACTCCTCGGCCGAGTCGGCCTCAAGCTCGTAGAAGTGGTCGAACTTCAGCGCCCGCTCATACGCGCGCGCGGTCTTCAACGGCTGCTGCAACAGCTGGTCAAGCCAGTCGAGCTGCTTGGCGCTGAGGTTGCTCGGGCGCTTGAGCCACAGATACCGAGTGTTGCGCAACAGCTCCTTCTGCTCCTTGGCCTCGGCGCGACGGACGGCGTCGATCGCGTCTGAGAGCTTCTGCTTGACGTGGAAGCGATCGAAGGTCACCTCGGCCTGCTTGAGGTGCTCGCGCACCCCGGCCAGGTACGCGCCCGACATGTCCTGGCAGACCTCCTTGATGTTCTCCGCACAGCCGCCGTGCGCGCCCAGAAAACCCACGAATTGCTCGACAGTTTCCTGGCCGCGGCCATCAGCCACGAACACCGCGCGCCGCTCTGAGGGATCCAGATCGGCGAACACCGACACGTAGCTCTGACCACGGCGAAAGCTCGTGTCGTCGATCCCCAGCTTCTGCATCCCCGCGAGGTCCTGGCCCTCGACCGCCTCATCGACATAGTGGTGCACGACCCGCCAGAGCTTCTTGTCGTACTCGCCCACCAGCTTCGCGATCGCGGCCACCGGCATCTCCTTGACCATCGCCATCAGATGCGCCTCGAACAGCAGCGTGAAGTCAGACCGCGGTCTGGCCCACGGCACCTTCACCCGCTTGACGCCGTGCTCGGGGCACTCCACCCGCGGTACCCGCGCCGTCAGATACGTGTCGTGCTGCCAGAAGTTCAGATGCCTCCAAGTCTGCGTCTCGGTGTCATGAACCGGGCAGTCAGCCCGCTCGCACTCCGGACAGGGAAACCGTGAGCCCTTCACGAAGTCGATCCGCACATCAAGACGCTTCTGCTCAGCGTCGAACTTGTCCTCCAGTACTTTCCACGGCGACTGGAGGCCAAGCGCTCGCTGAAACAGGTCCAAGTCAGGCATGTCGGGCTCCGATCATCGCTCAACGGAGTCCGGCACGCTCTCAGGCAGACCGGACGGAACCCACACCAAATGACGAGGGGCCCGCATATGACGCTGCCAGGCGGGGAGAGCTCCCCACCAGGCGTCTCGGTCGCCGTCTGCTGGTCCCCGTCCCCGCCCTGCTCGACTGGCTTGGAGCGGCGTGATGCAGGGCCATATCCACAAGCGCGTCCGCATGGACCGGAACGACAAGGAGAGCGTCCGCTGGTACGTCGTGCTCGACTTGGGATTCGGTGAGGATGGCCGCCGACGCCAGAAATGGCACGGCGGCTTCCGCACTCGCCGGGAGGCCGAGGCGGCGCGCGCTCAGCTCGTCAACGACGTCAACAACGGCGCGTACGTGATCCCCGGGCGCATCACCCTCGCGGAATGGATCCGCGAGAGCTGGCTGCCCATGACCGAGCCGCGTGTCAAGCCGACCACGTTCCACTCCTACAGCCGGAACCTCGAGCTCCACGTCATTCCCGTGCTCGGGCAGAAGCGGCTCCAGCAGCTCACGCCGCCGATGCTGACCGGTCTCTACGGCCGGCTGGCGCAGGACACCGACGAGCGGAAGGGACTCAGCGCGAAGACGATCAGCTACATCCACTCGACGCTGCACAAGGTCCTCTCGGACGCTGTCGATGCTGGACTGCTCGTCAAGAACGTGGAACGTGGCTGCCACGGCGAAGCCGCCACGGCCCAATCGCCGCGCCACGGGCGGAATCCAGGCGTGGGAGCCGGATGAGCTGGCGCGCTTCCTCGAAGCGGTCCGCGACACCCGGCTGGCCGCGGTCTGGCGGCTCTCGGCGATGACCGGCATGCGTCGCGGCGAGGTCCTCGGCTTACGCTGGTGCGACGTCGACCTTGATCGGGCTCGGCTCTCGGTCCGCCAAGCGCTCGTCGCCGTTGGCTACCAGGTGGTGCACTCCACGCCGAAGAGCCACAGCGCCCGGGTAATCGACCTCGACGCTGAGACCGTCAACCAGCTCCGGGCCCACCGCCGGCACCAGGACGAGGAGCGGGCAGAGTGGGGCGCCGACTATCGGGACCGCGACCTGGTCGTGGCCAAGGAGAACGGCGAGCCGATCCACCCGCACACGTTCAGCCAGGCGTTCGAGCGTCTGATCGAGAAGGCCGGGCTACCGCGAATCCGGCTACACGACGTCCGCCATACGCACGCCACACTGGCCCTGAAGGCCGGCGTCCCGGTCAAGGTGATCAGCGAGCAGAGCGCCTCGGGCACGAGTCGCCGGCGTTCACGCTCAAGCAGTACGCCCACGTCATCCCCGGAATGCAGGCTGAGGCTGCCGCCCAGGTCGCAGCGATGATCGATGGTCCGCGAGCGTCCGTTTGACATCCGTTTGACAAAGTCCCGAAATGACAAGAGCCCCGGATCTCCGGGGCTCTTCTATATCCAGCATTTGCGCGACTTTCTTGAGTAGCGGGGGCGGGATTCGAACCCGCGACCTTCGGGTTATGAGCCCGACGAGCTACCAGACTGCTCCACCCCGCGGTGTGCGACGAATTCTAGCAACCACGCCCGCAGGCAGCAGGACGTGGCTCCCCGGCCGATCGAAGCCGCGAGTCGGCCGCCGCCAATGAGTCCCCGCAGAATTGCGACAAAGCTGGTGCAGAATTGGCACGAATAGGTCTAGATCCGTTACGCGATTTGGCGGATCCTGCGTGGCATGGCGGCGATCGATCAGATGCAGAAGGCGGAACGGATGCTGCGAAAGCTGCTGGAAAGAGAGGGATTGCCTGAGCCTGACGACGTCGAGTACGCAGGCAACGGCGTCAACTTCGTGTGGCACGACCAAATGGTTGTCGTCCAGATCGAGGTGGACTGATGGGCACAGGCGCGTCCGGCCGGCGGGGGCGTCCGTGTCCTCGCCGGCCCAGTGCCCGCC
>JBEKRJ010001009.1:0-2902 GCA_049518835.1 Solirubrobacteraceae bacterium | reverse complement strand
CTGCACTCCGGCGGGAGCTCCAAACCCACCGGTATGCGCTGCGCCGGTGACAGTGGCCACTGTTGCGAGCCCACTCAACGGAAACTTCAACGTGCTGACGCCGTTGATAAACATCAATTTGTTGACCGAAACCTTTCCCAAACATGCAGACCGTCCGGACTCTGGGGGCGGCTTCACCACCTTCTTGTTGTATGACGATTGTAAGAATCCCTTCAATCCTCCAAACGGCCCGTGCCTCAACGCAGAAATACTGATGACCCAATCCACCAACAGCGGCAAAACCTGGTCGGCTCCGGTTTCGATCAACACAGTATCTGGGCATCACTTTTACCCGGCGATTAGCACCGATGTTTCGACCGGAATTGTCAACCTGGCTTACTACAGCGCGGAAGGCGATCCCTTCAACCATGAGCTTCAGGTGTGGCGGAATCAGATTCTGCCGGGCACTACGGCAGTCGGAACTCGTCAGATGGTCACGACAGTTCTGGATCCAATCGATAGCGATCCCCAGGATTTCGGATTATTACAGTCGGATTTCTTCATGGGAGCCGTCGCGCGGGGCAATGGACCATCTGGCCAGAGCCGTTTCTACACTTCATTCGATTCCACGACGGTTTCGGGATCCTACAAAGGACGCCCGGATCCGGAGCTGAATAACCACATCAGCGTTTTCAGCTACTGAGGAGTTGGTCAACAGTTCCCGGCAGCCATCATTTTTATTAACCGCTGTTTCTTAACGATGGTTTGAAGGGAGCTCACAATATCCAACGCGACCTAATCATCCACATGCAGAAGAATGCCGTAATCGTAGGCATCAGTGTGGACGACGTGGATTCTCATGAGGGTTTCTGTACTAAGGAAAGCTTAAACTTCAATCTTCTCGCCGATTTAAACCATTCGGCCGTGGAAAAATACGGCTCGATCATGCAATACAATGGGGTGACTTTCGCCGCACGCCACACCTTCCTGATCGATCCTTAGGGCGTAATTAGAAAGGTGTATCTCAAGGTTAGTCCGCAGGGTCATAGCGAAGAAGTGCTATACGATCTGCAGCAACTGCAGGCCGCAAAGTAAGGACAGCTTTCAGAATATTCAGTCACAACTCTCGAATGCCCCTGCGCATCATTTGATACACGCACTAAAATCGTGTTCAATTTTAAGCGGGGGTGAGGTCACGAGCCTGAACGGCGATTGAGTCGTCCTGCTCACAGCACATATAGAACGGCTTCAGCGGTATTCCGGCCTAAGCCGGTTGCGCTACCGGTTACCAACCATACTTTTGACATGGAAAATCTCCCTTGCGTTGTACTTCTGAGAGCCTAGTTGCCGATAATCGCCTTCGGCTCCAGAAACGACTCCAGGCCGAGCAAGCCGAATTCGCGGCCGAAGCCGGACTGCTTGTATCCCCCAAATGGCGCCAGCGCGTCGTTCTGCAGAGTGTTCACCATCACTCTGCCTGCCTCCAGGCGTGTGGCAACTGCATTGGCGCGGGGCACATTCGACGAAAACACATAGGCGTGGAGACCGTAGTCCGAAGCGTTGGCCAGTCTGATAGCCTCCTCCTCATCGCGGTACGTGAGGATTGAGAGCACAGGACCGAAGATTTCTTCCTTTGCGATAGTCATTTCGTTGCGGACGTTCGCAAACACCGTCGGCTTCACGAAATAGCCGCGATCCAGCCCTTCTGGACGCCCCTCGCCTCCGGTGACAAGCGTTGCGCCTTCCTTAAGGCCGATGGAGATATAGCGTTGTACGCGGGCCAGATGCCTGCTGTTGGCCATAGGGCCGATGATGGTCTCCTTATCGTGCGGGTCACCGACCTTCATCTTGCCAACAGCTTTTTTAACCAGCTCAATCACCTCCTGCAGGCGTTTCTCGGGAACAAAAAGGCGAGTACCGGCAATGCAGGCTTGCCCGTTGTTCATAAACGCAGCATTGAGCGCCATCGGAACTGCCTCGGCAAAATTGGCATCGTCGAGAATGATCGTCGGGGACTTGCCGCTCAGCGAAAGACTGACCCGTTTCATTGTTTCCGCGGCCGTGCGAAGGATGACCTTGCCGATGGCCGTAGAGCCGGTAAACGAAATCCTCGCAACATCGGGATTAGCAGCCAACTCGCCGCCGACAACGTCGCCGCGGCCATTGACCACATTCAGAACGCCGGGCGACAGGCCCGCATCGTGGAGGGCTTCGGTCACCACTTGGGCCTGAAGAGCGCCTAGCTCGCTTGGCTTTATGACCACCGTGCAGCCGGCCGCAATTGCCATCGCCAGTTTGCTGCAAATCGTGCCAGCAACACTATTCCACGGAATGATCAATGCAGACACTCCCACCGGCTCCATCACAACCGAAGAGCGCCCCATACGGCGCACGAAATCGTACGATTCGAGCGTCTGCGCTGCATCCAGAAAAGCCTGTGAAGAATATTGGGCTATCCAAGTTGCGCGCGAAAGCGGGCCACCGTATTCCTCGACGGTGATGTCTCGCAGCTTATCGGTCCGGGCCAAGACAGCTTCGTTTAAGCGTTTCAGCATTGCGATGCGTTCTTCTTTGGTGGACTTCGCGAATGAAGGAAGAGCCGCTTTCGCCGACGCAATTGCACGTTGGGTATCCTCGGCGTCAGCAAGGATCAGCGTCGCGATAACGGCCTCTGTGGTCGGGTTAATCAGCTCTGCAACTTCAGTGCCATGAGGCTTCACAAAGCCGCCGTTGATATATAGCTGGTCGATTCTGCGCATCGTTTCCTCCATGATTTCTGGACGTTCAAAAACTCCCCGCGCCCTGTTTACTGGAAGCACTGTTCTGTCTCGCACCTAGGCAGTCGGAATGGTGCCGCCGTCGATTACATACTCCGTGCCGGTGATCGAGCCAGCCAGTGGAGAGGCCACAAAAGCGACAAGGT
>JBEKRJ010001008.1:0-3084 GCA_049518835.1 Solirubrobacteraceae bacterium | reverse complement strand
ACAGCGGGAACGGCGGCGATGGCATTCGCTCCGTTCGCCCCCGCGCCAGTGTTCCAGGTTAGGTTCGCGGAGCCTGTCCCCAGACTCGTGGCCGTGAAATCGCTGGCGGTGCCAGTTGTGGCTGCAGTGAAGTTGATGACTCCACCGCCAGCGTCCACTGCAGTAGCTGCGGGGTTGGCGGCAGTGGCCGTGCCATAACCACCCGGCGACGCAGTTCCAGCTGCGTCCGCGTAATTGCCATTGATGGCATTCACCAGATTAGCCGTGGTTTCTGCAACCGTTGCGCCGATAAAAACGTCATTGGTTCCCGCAGCGGGGGCAGCGGTCGTAAAGGTGTAGGTCTGCCCGCCGACCACCACGGTTTGGGTGGCAACCGGCAGAGCAGTCATGGTCAGCGAACCGGTCGCCGCTTGAGCGGGGACAGCGGCCGCGGCTGGGGAGTCATCATTGGTGTAAGTGTAGGTAACCTGGTGGGGGGCTCCGAGCGAGTCATAGATGGTCGCTTGGGTGGAATAGCCGGAACCGTCGACGGACGTGGCGTTGAGGTTGGAGGTCAGAGTGAGATTTGAAGTCACGACCGCGGGACTGCTGGTTCCAGCTCCGAGCGCGAGCGTGCTGAGGCCGCCACTCGTATTAACCACGCCATTGACTGCAGGATATCCGAGGACCGTTTGACCATCGGCGGTTTCGAGCAGGTTGTTGGTGCCCACTTCGAAGTTACCAGCGCGAGTGTAAGTGTCAACCCCGTTGTCCTGTACCACAAAGAAGCCGTTGCCGTTAATGGCAACATCGGTTTCGATGCCCGTAGACGTGACATTGCCTTGGGTAAAGTCGGTGGGTTCGGAACTGACCTTCACGCCCGCTCCCTGTTGGATCGGATCGCCCGCACCATCTGAGCCGAGATTCTGGTAAAACAGGTCGGCGAACTGAATCTGCTGATCCTTATAGCCGATGGTGTTGAGGTTAGCCAGATTGTTGGCGGCGGTAGAGAGGGCGGCGGACGTGGCGTCCAATCCAGAAAGAGGTATTGAAAATTGAGGCATGTAGGCTCCTTAGTGCGAAATGGAATTAGTAGCTGAAGTAGAAGTCTGGCTGGCCGCACCTGCGGCTGCTGCGCCAGCAGTCTCGTTAGGGTTCACGTCATTCACCAGTTGTTGCATGAGCGACTGAATCTGCGTGAGTTCGCCGAGCGAGTCGAACTGCGCTAGCTCCACGGTGAACTGGTTCGGATCGACGGGATCGAGCGGGCTCTGGTTTTCAAGCTGTACCGACAGTAATTGCAGAAACGTGTTGGTCAGGTCCACGCCTGAAGTGCTCGATGAAGTTGAGGAGGCCGTGGAAGAGGCAGCCGCAGCCGACGAAGCTCTTGCCGAAGCCGCTGACCTCGGAGCCGTTGCGCCGGCGGCGCCCACCATTTGCATGAGTGACATGGACACGAGTTAACCCTCCTAAGCGAGAATGCTGACGCGAACCTGCGCTGGCCCAGTCGACGAGTCAACTGAAGGAACATTGACGGTGGCGAACTCTGTCGGTTCGGGTTCGGCCAAGTTTGAGCCGGATGACGGGCTGGCCGGGGCGCCGAAGGTTTGCGGCTGTTGTTGCCGCGGCTCGCCTTGCTGAAAACCGGTTTCGGCCTGGACGCCGGAGCGCCCGTGATCGAAATTAACGCCGGTCAGGTTGAGATGGCTGTTGTTAAGTCCGGACTCGAGTCCCGGAACCTCGGAACTAAACCATCGCGAGATGTCGCGATCACTGTGAACAGAAATACCGATCTGGCTTTGCTGCACGACGGTGTGAATCTCAACCGCTCCAAAAGCGTCCGTGCGCAGACCGACGTGCATTTGGGCGGGCGTTTGCGGATCGCTATGGACGTCACCAGGCAGCGCGGTGGGATCAGAGACGGGAGCCGCGGACGGCGCGGAGTCGAGCATCTGGTGAGTTTGCGGAAGTGGTTGCGCCGGATTGGAGTTGACCTGGACGGGCATTGGAGCAACGGGCAAGTTTGGAGCCGTGATCGCGGGCGATGGATCGATGCCCGCGGGGAGGACGGGAATAACGGATTGCGACGCGGTGGTGGAAACTGCCGGGCTGGAAAATGATGCGACAGGAATTGAAGTTGCGTTTACTCCGAGCGTGGCTGGCTTCTTGTCCGGCGAAGTCGGCTGGGGTGCTGCTGCGGTGGATGGCTGGGGTGACGCTAGCGACTTGGAACGTTCATCGATCGTATTGGTGGGATTCGGCCCGGCAGCATCGGGGCTCGGAGTGCGCTTGGAAGCAGTCAGGTCCGAAGTAAGCGATGGAATACTGTTAGTAACATTATTAGTAGTCCCATTGGTCGGATTGTTACTCGGACTAGCTTTAGTATCGGGAGCGCTGTTAGTCGTGTCACTGGCGAGGTTATGGGCGGTTGCGAAATCCGGCATCTTCGCGATTGCCTCGGCGAACTGAGCGACGTCAGCGGGAACGGGCATTGGTCCGCCATTTATAGTCTGGCGCGCGACGGCCGGAGTGGTTGGCGCTTCGTTAGCGGTAATGTTATTCGTTACTCTAAAGGCCTGCGCCGGTAACAGCTGTGAATCTTTGATAGTTGTGTCCGCCATAGCTGGACCAGAGACAAACACTTGTTGGGGAGCCGACACCAGATTCGTGGAGATTGCGGCTGGATCGTTGGCCGGAGTCCGTGCGATCGCGATGGGATCGCTCGGCGTGAGGATGCTCGACGCGAAGAAGACCGGCACGGCTGTATTGAATGTAGAGTCAAAGCTTGTCGGATCAACACTAGGGGGGGCAGCGCTCGTCGGGTCGGCGTTCGTCCGGCCGGTCAGAGTGGCGTAGACCGGGTCCGTGTAGGCCGCTTTGGGTTCAACCGGCGCGGTGTAGACGGGCGCAGTGTAAGTCGGCGTGTAAGCGCTAACTTTGGAATCAAGTTCAGAACCGTCGCCTGGGAAAGTCGTTGACAGTGGACTAACGACCGGTGGTCCAACCGCAAGCGAGCGGTTGCTATCGCTCAGCGGCGGCGCAATTGGACTCGCCGTCGGCATTGAAAATGTCAAGGGAACGGCTGTCGGGACCGCACTGGGGGAT
>JBEKRJ010001007.1:0-4930 GCA_049518835.1 Solirubrobacteraceae bacterium | reverse complement strand
CAGGCAAAGTGCTCTATCTTGGATGTCATCAACAGACCTTCATTCGGGAGCTCGGGTGAAAAGGGGTTCCACTTCAAGCCGTAGAGCGAGAGCATTCGCTTGACGTTCATGAGGGTTCTCCTGTCGCGGGAGGTGGTGTCTTGGGCAGGTACGCTGGCGGCAATCCGGTGGCGGAATACTCCTGGAGGATTTGCTTCAATAGCGGCGGCAGCTCGTCCCGAGTGGGTTGACCTTCGCCGGATCGATCGGGAGGCACGTCGGCGACTTCAAGCTCCACGAGGGCGCGGCGGCCGTCGGCGTTGGCGCTTTTATCCACAGGATAAATGGGAGCCAGAATCGTTCCGCTGCGCGGGTCGACCATATCGACTCGGCCGAGGTTCCAGCGCGCGTATCGCACGGCGACGTCACGGAAGTGGCGATACCGTGCTGGAATCTCGAAGCGCACTCCCTCGAGCGAGATCGTGCCATCGCTCTGCCGCTGGCGCCTGACGGTTTCCAGGCGAAACGCGTCGCGAAGTGTCTCGCTTGAAGGACTCGGGCGAAGCACGTGCAGCGCTTGCGCGAAACGGTCGACCGGCGAGCTGGATGTCTCGCGGTGGACCGAGCGGTGGTACTCGATTTCCACCCACGCCTGGCTGGCGTCGTTGAGAAGCTCGAGCGTCAATTCGGCGAGGCCATCGAGCATCCTCATGAGCCGACCTTCGAGCGTTCCCCAGAAGGCCTCCTGCTTCCCGTTACGCGAAGCCGTCAAGTGCACCCGATCTGAGCGGTGGCACGCAAACGTTCCGGGTCACTCATCCCTTCCACCCGCTCCGTGGGCGTGAGTTCACCCTTGTGACCTATCGCCACAATTGGGGTGAGCATCGGGTTTACTTCCACGACGACACCGGTCGGCTGGTCTCGCTGCCTGCCCAATGGACCAGCTTTTTGTCGCCCGACCCCTTCGTCGCGATTGCCGCGGGGCGCTCGCCCTTTCGCATCCAGGATTTAATCGAGCTGTCCCATCTCATCGCCCGGATTCGCCGAGGAGGAACCTCATGAGCCCTCTACCCGGGACGGGTGTGTGTCAAGGGAATTTTGCCGCAAGTGTAAAGGAGATTTTGCCGATATACCAGTGCCGCATCCTCGCGATAGCAGGTTCTAATGAGGACGATTTCCCCAATAATGCCGACGAGTTGCGGCACAAACCGCTTGACAGGCCGCGGGATCGCGGCATAATTCAATTTACACATAGCCGAGTCCCCGGAGGCCCTCATGCCCCAACCCCTCGACTCCAAGGGCGAATCGCTCCGTCAGCAGGGTGTCTTGAACCCTCACCCCGAGAAGGTGGCTGACCCCTTGTTCCAGGGCAGCGAGTTCTTCGATCCGCGCGATCTGGTGCAGGTCAAGTACGAGATGCTGCGCCGCGTGCGCGTCGAGCACGCTACGGTCACCGAGGTTACTCAGGCATTCGGGTTCTCCCGTCCCGTCTTCTATCAAGCCCAGGGGCTTTATCACGGCGCCGGCCTGCCGGGTCTGATCCCTCAACGACCGGGACCTCGTCGGGCCCACAAGCTCTCCGACCTCGTGATCGATTTCCTGCTCCAGCATCGGCTTCGCGACCCTTTGCTCCGATCTACCACGCTCTCGGAGTTGGTTCGAGAGCACTTCGGCATCGTGGTCCATCCCCGCAGCATTGAACGTGCTCTGGAACGCAGACCAAAAAAAGTTCCACGATGATCCCGGACACCCTTCGGGACGAGGTTCTCGTCCTGCCTGATCAGCTCTGGACTATCCGCTACGAAGAGATGCGAAAGCGAGCCATGGCCAAAGAATGTTCGAATGAGCATGCGTGTGGATATGCTCTTTTGATTCGCCGGGGCGTTGTCGCCTGGATGAAGGCCTGGCCTCAACCTGCACGGGAGCCGCGACGCGATCTGGGGTCAGGCTCTCAAGCCGCGGCGATTACAGTCCCCCCGCATCTCCTTCAGTCAGCCGCCTCTGTGTTGGTCAACATGATCCTCTCCCTCGGCACCCCAACGGAGGTTCCCCATGAACAGCGATGCCACGAAGGTTTCACCCAACCATCTTGACCGTAACGCATATTTGTATGTTCGTCAGTCAACGCTTCGCCAGGTCGTGGAAAACACCGAGAGCACCCAGCGGCAATACGCGCTGCGGGAGCGGGCAACCGCTCTGGGTTGGCCCATTGAACGGGTCCAGGTGATCGACTGCGACCAGGGCCAGTCGGGTGCCTCGGCAGCGGACAGGGAAGGCTTTCAGCGCCTGGTCGCTGAGGTGAGCCTCGGTCACGCTGGAATCGTTTTGGGCCTGGAAGTCTCCCGACTGGCCCGGAACAACAGCGACTGGCATCGCTTGCTGGAGATCTGCGCCCTCACCGGCACCTTGATCCTCGACGAGGACGGCCTCTACGACCCGAGCCAATTCAACGATCGTTTACTGCTTGGTCTGAAGGGGACGATCTCGGAGGCAGAGCTGTATGTCCTGCGAGCGCGGCTCCGGGGCGGAATTCTGAGCAAGGCGCAGCGCGGGGAGCTCAAGACGCCGCTACCCGTCGGACTGGTCTACGATCCGCAGGGCCGGGTGGTCCTCGATCCAGATCGCCAGGTCCAGGATGCGCTGCGGGCCTTGTTCACCACCTATGAACGCACCGGCTCCGGCTGCGCGACCGTCAGATACTTCCGGGAACAGGGCTTGTTGTTCCCGCGACGACTGCGTGGTGGGGTGCGCAAAGGGGAGCTGGTCTGGGGGACGCTCGTCCATTCGCGGGTGCTGCAAGTGCTTCATAACCCGCGGTACGCCGGCGCTTTCTTTCATGGCCGGACTCGCTGGTGTCGGAGCCGTAGTGGCGGCAAGACCTGTCGGCGGCTGCCGCTCGAAGAGTGGTATGCGCTGTTACCCGAGACCCACGCGGGATATATCACATGGGACCAGTACCAGCGCAACTGTCAAGGCTTGCGGGAGAACGCGCTGGCGCAAGGTGTTGACCGGCGCAAGAGCCCGCCGGGAGAGGGCCCGGCATTGCTGCAAGGAATGGTGCTCTGCGGAGTCTGCGGGCAGCGGATGACCGTTCGCTATCACACGCGCAAGACCGAGTTGGTTCCCGATTACATTTGCCAACGAGATGGCATCGCGCACGCCGAGCGGGTCTGCCAGAGAATCCTCGGCTCGAGAATCGACGCAGCGATGAGCACGTTGCTGATGGAAACGCTCACGCCCTTGACCTTGGAGGTTGCCTTGGCGGTCCAGCACGAGCTGCAGCAACGCCTGGACGAGGTGGATCGCCTGCGCCGGCAACATGTCGAGCGTGCCCGCTACGAGGCAGACTTGGCTCGGGAGCGGTTTCTTCAAGTGGATCCCAAGAATCGCTTGGTTGCCGATGCTCTCGAAGCGGACTGGAACAGCAAACTGCGGGCGTTGACCGAGGCCCAAGAGCAGTATGAGCGACAGCGTCAGGCCGATTGTGCCATCCTGGACAAGGAGAGCCAAAGCCGGATCTTGGCGCTGACAACCGACTTTCCCAAACTGTGGAAGAGCCCCGAGACGCCGGCTCGAGAACGGAAACGGATGATACGGCTGTTGATCGAGGACGTCACGTTGAGCAAAGGCGAACAGACTACCGTTGAGGTGCGATTCAAAGGCGGGGCGACGCGGACGTTGAGCCTACCCCCGCCTCAGCCGGCCTGGGCAACCTGGCAGACGAGCCCTGAAGTGGTCGCCGAAGTTGACCGCCTCCTGAATGACCATACCGAGGCGCAGATCGCTGTGCTCTTGAATGAAGGAAGCTGGCGCTCAGGGACAGGTCGGGCGTTCACGAAAAGAATGATCTCCCAGATCCGATGCCAGTATCGCCTCAAGAGCCGGTATTCTCGCCTCCGGGAAGCCGGAATGCTCACCCAGCAAGAGATCGCCGACCAATTGGGGGTTCACACGACAACGGTCCACTACTGGCGGCGCAATGGATTGCTCAAGGCACATGCCTACCACAACAAGCCCGAATACCTGTATGAGCCCGTGGGCACGAACCGACCGGTCAAGATGCAGGGGCTGAAGCGCACAGATCCACGACGATTCCCCAAGGATTACTCTGAGAAGACGAAAGAGGTGCAAGATGAAGTATAGCCCTTGCTCTGGGGATAGTAAGGCGAAGTGTCTTGGCTCGGGGTTGCAGTGGAAATTTTTCACGCAATTTTGCGAGAGGATTTCTCGACCAATTTGAAGTCTTCGTATAGGGAGAAGAACGATGCTAGCCTGGGGTGCAGGGGGCGGCAATGGGCACCCCTGCTCGACGGCACGATGCCGGCGAAACTCCCGTCAGGACGGCCGGCTCACGCCACGTCTTCCAACAACGTTTCCAGCCGCGCGTATGCAGCGCGGGCCCAGTCTTGCCAGCGTGGGATCTGGATTGATCGATTGCCCGCGTAAACCTCAGCGGGCACGAGGGGGTCACCTCCTTCATCGGGCACCAAGGCCCAGTGGGGACGCAGGGTGTTGTAGCGAACGTGAAACTCCGCCAGGCACTCGCGGGCGTTCTGGGGATTCTCATATAATCTCCAGTAGACATCCTCGGTTTTCAGGGTTTGATGAAACCGCTCCAGGAGCTCCAATTGTTGAGGCGTCCGGTACTGAATTCGCACATGGCTGCAGGGCTCGCGGACGAATTCCGCAAACTTCCGAGCGATGAACGACGGCCCATTGTCAGTCACCAGAAACGGTCGCTTCGCCAGTGGTCCTCCTTTCCGCTCAGCTTCCTCGCGCGCTAGCTTCAGCGCGAACACGACCTCTGTAGCGCTGTAACTGAACGTGAGGTGACAAGCCAGCAGGTAACATGAGTAGCAGTCGATCACGGTAACGGCGTACCACCCCCCATGGCCGGGGATGTGGATGTAGGTGACATCCATCTGCCAAAGATCGTTCGGCTTCTGCGGCA
>JBEKRJ010001006.1:0-2645 GCA_049518835.1 Solirubrobacteraceae bacterium | reverse complement strand
GCGCCGCGGTGCCCAAACTGTAGCGGAGCAGCGGTGCTCCCCCGGGTCCGTCAGATACACCAAAAAAATCGGGTTTTTCCGGGCCGTCGCACATTTTAGAATTAACCATAGTTAACTGTTTGTGCTATGCTTTGGTTAACCTAGCCATGTGCGGGCAGTTTTGGTCAGATCCTGCGCCGCCGGCGGCTAGCGCGTCTCAGCCACGCGTGATTGTAACCTTCTATTAACTAAAGCGGCGGATACTGATGAACTCGTGCGCTGTTGTGGTCGCAATAACAATCGAAGGTGATTGAGATGCGGCTTGGTGGGATGCCCGGCAGCTAGGTTGTATCCATGATATTGAATTTGCAATTCATTTCCATTATTGCTTGCCGCCTTCGCGCTGCCGGTTGCGCCTGCGTTCTCGCCATCCCCTCGGCTTTTATTGCCTGTGCAATTTCATCCGCCTGCTGGGCGCAGTCGCCGCCCGCAACCATCCCCACTCCATCTAACCAGACCACTCCCGACGCGAACGAACCTGGCAATCCGCCGAGCGATGCAGTCGGCGATCCGGAGACCATATTTCCGCATTTCAAGAGCTCGCGCTTTTGGCTCAGCGGGCAGATGAATTTTATTTTCCAGACACATCCTGAGTTCCACGCCGACTATAGCGGACCACATAGTCTTGGCCCCGATTATGAGAAAGCCACTTCGCGGGTCCTGACCCTTTACACCGGGGTGCGGCTCAACGATTCGACCGAACTGCTGGTTGACGTGGAAGAAGCGGGCGGAGCGGCGCTAAGCACCGGTTTGGGGCTGGCGGGAAATACTGATCTGGACATCGTGCGTAATCCATCGCTGAGCAAGGCGCCTTACCTGGGGCGCGGGTTGATCCACAAGGTGTTTGCATTGAGCAGCGACAAGGTTGAGAACCAGCGCAGCTTTCTATCGTTGTTCGATGAATTGCCGCGGCGGAGACTGGAGATTCGCTTTGGCAAGTTCAGCATGCCCGACTTCCTGGATACAAATTCGGTGGGCTCGGACACGCATTTTCAATTTATGAACTGGTCGGTCGACAACAACGGCGCGTGGGACTATGCCGCCGATACTCGCGGCTACACCGTGGGGCTGGTCGCGGATTACGAGGACCGCAACTGGGGCTTCCGCTTTGCCGAAGGGTTGATGCCGAAGGTCGCGAATGGCATTGATCTGGTCTGGCGTCCGTGGCAGGTGCATGCAGAGAACTGGGAGTATGAATTGCGGCGCGGCATCGTGCCGAAAAAAGCTGGCGTGGTGCGAGTGCTGGCATACACCAACTACGCCAACATGGGCATTTACAGAGTTGCGGTGGAGCAGTTTTTAGATCATACGGCTCCGCAACCAGAAACAGTGCCGGACATCACGAATCATCCGTGGCACATCACGCGCAAGTACGGATTCGGCGTCAATGTGGAGCAGAACCTTACTCGGAACCTAACCGCCTTTGCGCGATGGGGATGGGACAACGGGAAAACGGAATCTTTCGCCTATACGGAAATTGATTCCACGGTCATCGAGGGGCTTGGAGCGAACGGCGCATGGTGGCACCGCAAGCAGGATCGAGCGGGCGTTGCATTTGTCACAAACGGGATCAAGAGAGATCACCAGGTGTATCTGGCGAACGGCGGGCTAGGTTTTCTGCTGGGCGATGGCGGGCTGAATTATGGGCGAGAGAATATTGTCGAATCGTATTACACAGCACACGTGTGGCGGGGCATTTATGTTGGTCCGGGGCTGCAGCATATTGATAATCCGGGGTACAACCGCGACCGCGGGCCAGTACTTGTACCGTCATTTCGGGCGCATGTCGAGTTCTAACATCTAGCTCTCACTTCGATGCGTCATCGGTCAGGAAATTCACCAGCGCCCGATTGAAATCTTCGGGCGCTTCCTCGTAGGGAAGGTGGCCGACGCCATTGAAGGCGATCAGGCGAACATCGCGAAAATTCTGCCGCAGCGGTTCGGCCGATCGGAAATCGACGGCGTGATCTCGCGTTCCCCACATGAGCAGCGTCTTGTAATCGCGAATCTTTGGAAGCGCCATTTTCAATTCGGCCAGGTCGGCGGTCCAATTCTTTACTATGTGCAACGCGTGGCGCATCGCTTGATTCTTGACGACGGGCAGGCGGTAGCCGGCTAGCGAATCGGCAGGAATCTTCCTTGCGTCGCCGAAGAGCCGGGCGAGCCAGACATAATCAAAAGAGCGCCAGCGTTCGATGGTGTTGCGAAAGAGAATACTGCCAAGAGGACTGCCTATGAAAGGCGCGAACATCTTGCCGTGGGGCGACCATGGGTTGATTGGCGCAACCAGTATGAGGCGGCGGAGGCGGGATGTCTTTTGGTCCGTGCAGACGGCGGCGGTCATAATGGCGACTCCTCCCCCGTGGGAGGTACCGAGGAGATCGAACTCGCGGATGCCAATTGCGTCGGCGAATTGGAGAAGGCGTTCAGCGGTCGGGCGAATTCGGCAGTCAATCCCTGGCTTGGCAGGCGATAGGCCGGCGCCCAGGTTGTCGATGGCATAGACGGTCGCGTGAGGCGCAAGGGCCGGTATCGTGAACCTCCAGGAAAAGGAATAACCCATCAGGCCGTGAACGAGGATGAGAGACGGTCCTGAACCGGCTTTG
>JBEKRJ010001005.1:0-4077 GCA_049518835.1 Solirubrobacteraceae bacterium | reverse complement strand
ATTTTGTCTCTATCCGACCGGGCCAGGCTCCACAAGCGCACGCTCTGGTCCGCGCTCGCGGTGACGAGCCATTGCTCGTCGCTGCTGAACGCCGCGGCATGGGCCGGCGCACCATGCGGCAAGGGGTGAATAGCGACAACTATCCTTCCCCAGCGGGCGACAATTATTCTTCCCCACGGAGGCGGGCGACAATTATCCTTCCCCACTGAAAAGACGAACAGGTCTCGTTCGCAAACGAGTGATACAACGAGGGCAACTTCCAGGCGAAAGGAGTTGCCGAATGGGGACGATACGTCGTGTCACGGATGCGCAGGTGAAGGAACTGCGGAAATGGTTGCATCAAGGAGCGTCGCTGTCCAAAGCAGCGATGAAAACGGACATGGATCGCAAGAGTGCAAGGAAGTACCGCGACCTCGGTGACTTGCCCAGCGAGGCACGGCAGCCACACGATTGGCGGACGCGGGAAGATCCCCTAGCCGCGGTTTGGCCGGAGTTGGAGGAGAAGCTGCGGCGCGAGCCCGGCCTGCAAGCGGTGACGCTGCTGGGTTGGCTGCAAAGCGCCTACCCGGAGAAGTATCCGGCGTCGGTGCGTCGGACGTTGGAGCGGCGCGTGCGGCGTTGGAAGGCGGAGCATGGGCCCGCCAAGGAAATCTACTTTGCGCAGGTGCATGAGCCGGGGCGACTGGGGGCATCGGATTTCACGCACATGAGCAGTCTGAAGGTGACCATCGCGGGCGAGCGGTTCGATCATCTGCTGTATCATTTCGTGCTGACGTATTCAAACTGGGAATACGTGATGGTGTGCTTCGCAGAGAATTTCGTGAATCTGAGTACCGGGATGCAGAACGCGTTTTGGGAACTGGGCGGGACGCCGGCGCATCATCGGACCGATCGGTTGACGTTGGCGGTCAACGCGGACGGCCAGCCGGAACAGTTCACGACGCGGTATCAAGGATTGCTTGATCACTACGGCGTCAAGGGCGAAGCGACCAACGCGGCGAGCGGCCATGAGAACGGCGATTGCGAGCAGAGCCATCGGCGTTTCAAGGAGGCGGTCGCGCAGGCGTTGTTGCTGCGAGGGAGCCGGGATTTCGCGAGTCGAGCGGCCTACGAGCAATTTCTGCGTGAGCTGGCGCAGCGTCGCAACACGCCGCGCGTGGAGGCGTTGACGACGGAGTTGGCAGTGTTGCAGGAGTTGCCGGCCAAGCGCCTGGAGACGCAGGAACGGCGGCGGGTGCGCGTGCGGCGTGGCAGCACGATCCAGATAAGTTATAACACGTACTCGGTGCCGGCGCGTCTGATCGGCGAATACGTGGAAGCGCGGATCGGCGTGGAGGAGATCGAGGTCTGGTACGCGGACACGTTGGTGCAACGGATGCCGCGGCTGCGTGGGCAGAACAAGCATCAGATCGATTATCGACACATCATCAGTTGGCTGGTGCGCAAGCCGGGGGCGTTCGCCCGCTACGTCTACCGCGCGGACCTGTATCCGACAGCGACCTTTCGTCGGGCTTACGACAGCTTGCAAAGCCAAGACCGCGCGCGTGCCGACAAGGCCTACGTGCAGATTCTGTACCTGGCCGCTGAAGCCGGCGAGAGCCTGGTCGAGTCGGCACTGGTGCAGTTACTCGAATGTTCAGCAGCGTTAAGTGTACGCGCACTGCGGGAATTGTTGGGGCAGGAAAATAACGTAGGCCCTTATCCGGATGTGGTGGTGCTGCCGGTGGATCTGGAGCAGTACGATGCGTTGTTGACCGCGGGGGCGTTGCTGACGGAACAGCAACACTCGGCGGTCGTTCAAGAAGAAACGGAGTTCAAGGATGACGCGGAACCTGGCCGAAGAAATGACCCGTGCTCTGACGGAGTTGTACCTGTCGACGATGCAAGCCCAGTACGAGGAGGTATCGCGGCAAGCGACGGCGGAGACGTGGGGCTACGCGGATTACTTGTTGGAGTTGGCTCAACGGGAGTGCCAGCAGCGGCGCGAGAAGCGGACCGAGCGTGTGCTGAAACGCTCGAAGTTGTCGTTGGCGAAGAGTTGGGCGGCCCTCGACCTGAAGCGTCTGCCGGCGAAAGTGGTGCAGCAATTGCGTGGCCTGATGAGCGGGGACTTTCTGGACCGGCGCGAGAATGTACTGGTGTTCGGCCCGCCGGGTTCGGGGAAGACGCATTGCCTGTCCGCGGTGGCTCAGGAGCTGATCCGATCGGGTCGGCGTGTGTGGTTCACGACGTGCAGTCTGCTGGTGCAGGATCTGTTGGCGGCCAAGCGCGACTACACGCTCAAGGCGCTGTTGAAGCGTCTGGATCATTGGGAGGGAGTGATCCTGGACGATCTGGGCTACGTACAGCAGAATCGCGAGGAGATGGAGGTGCTGTTCACATTCCTGGCCGAGCGTTACGAGCGTGGCAGTGTGCTGTTGACGAGCAACCTGGCATTCTCGAAGTGGGAGCAGATCTTCAAAGACCCGATGACGACGGCCGCGGCGGTGGATCGCCTGGTGCATCACAGCGTAATCGTGGAGTTGAACATCCCGAGCTACCGAGTCGAGTCGGCCAAACGAACCAAGCCGACGGAGGGCTGAGGGGCCTGGGCACCGGTGGAGGTCCAAGGGGCGTGAGGTTCGCGGTGGGGCGGGCAGGCTCCGCTCCGGCCGCCCTCGCTGCGCTCAGGCGGCCTCCGCTGCGCCAGCCCGCCCCACCGCCGGTTTACGCCCGGCCATCGTGGGGAATGATAATTGTCGCTAAAGGGGAACTATAGTTGTCGCCGATCACCCTGTGCCGGCGCCAGCAGCGCCGCCGTTTCCGCGTCGGGCCGGATACTTCTTATGCCCCACAAAAAGGATGAGCCAGCGTCCCAAGTAAAACGGACTCAACGCCGAAGCGTGGTCCAACGTGGATCTTTGAGCGAAGGTTTGGGGCCTTCGCAACCACGAAGCGGGCTCACTCGGCTCATCCTTTTCAAGGAGTTATCCATGCGCTTCTACAAGCACACGCACGCATTCTATTGTGGCGTCGATCTGCACGCCAGAAGCATGTTCATCCACATCCTCGATCACGAAGGCAACACCGTCTTCGAGGCCAACCTGCCCGCCAGCCCCGACGCCTTTCGTAACGCTATCGCGCCGTATCGTGCGGGCCTGGTCGTCGGCTGCGAGTGCATGTTTTCCTGGTATTGGCTCGCCGACCTCTGCGAAGACGACGAGATTCCCTTCACGCTCGGCCACGCCCTGTACATGAAAGCGATCCACGGCGACAAGGCGAAGAACGACCGCATCGACGCCGCCAAGATCGCGGGCCTTCTGCGCGGCGGCATGTTTCCGATGGCCTACGTCTATCCGCGTGCCAAGCGCGATACGCGCGATCTTTTGCGGCGGCGCTGTTTCTTCGTGAACCAACGCGCGCAATTGACGGCGCACATCGTCAACACCAACAGTCAGTACAATCATCCGCCGTTGACGAAGAAGCTGTGCCACGCCGGCAATCGTTCGGATGATCTCGCCGAGCGTTTCACGCAGGCCTCGACGCAAGCGAGCATCCGCGCCGACCTCGCGTTGATCGACGCTTACGACACGCAGATCGACGAAGTCGAACGCGCCGTTTTGAAGAATGCGAAGATCAACGATCCGGTCACGTTGAAGGTCTTGCGCACCATCCCCGGCATCGGCAAAATCTTGAGTCTGGTGCTGCTCTACGAGATCGACCAGATCACGCGTTTCCCCGCGGCCGGCAACTTCCTGTCGTACTCTCGCCTGGTGCGTTGCGAGCACGAATCGGCCGGCAAGAAGAAGGGCTGCGGCGGCAAGAAGATCGGCAACGCCCATTTGAAGTGGGCGTTTTCAGAAGCCGCGTGCTTGATGTTGCGTGCGGAATCGGAAGCGAAGAAATGGCTCGACCGCCAGGCGCGCAAGCGAGGCAAGAAGAAAGCCCTATCGGTCCTGGAGGCGAAGTTGGGCCGGGCAGTGTATCACGTGTGGAGCAAGCAGCAGGTCTTCGATCTGCGGCGGTTCTTCGCGTGACGGGTGAGCGGCGTCTCTCTTCCCCGGAGTACCGGGGAAGAGAGACGAATAGGCTAATGTT
>JBEKRJ010001004.1:0-3197 GCA_049518835.1 Solirubrobacteraceae bacterium | reverse complement strand
ATCGAGCTTGTGTTCTTTTTTGACGATGGTCACCAAGACGTAGACGCTGATCGCAATCCAAATCTGCGTCTTGACCGCATTGTCGGAGGTCCCGTAGAACGCTTTGATTCGTAAGTGTTGCTTGATCCATTTGAAGAAGAGTTCCACTTGCCAACGGCACTTGTAGAGTTTGGCAATTGTCAGTGCGTCGAGCAAAAAGTTGTTGGTCAGAAACACAAGACGCTTGTTGGTGTCGGGATCGACATACTTGACGCGGCGCAGAGACTGAGGATATTCGTCTGCCGTGTTGGTTCCGGTAAGGACGATGGTTTGATCGCAACGTAATCCCGTCGTTTTGTCCACACGACGATTCTTTTGGCGACGACATTGAAGGTTCTTCTTGGCCCGTGTGACGAAGAAGGCCATGTGGGTCTGAAACCGGTACAGGCGAGCAAAATCGATGTAACCTCGATCCATGACATAGAAGGCGCCAGGCTCGATCGGCAGATGATCGAGCGACTTGACATCGGGCATTTTCCCGTTGGAAATATGGACAAAACAAGGAATGTTGCCCCGCAGGTCGATCAACGTGTGGAGTTTGATGGCTGCCTTTCGGCGGCGGAATTGAGCCCAAGGGAATAGAGATAGACAAAGGTCGATGGTGGTGGAATCGAAGGCGTAAACCGTCTGTTCCAAATCGACTCCCAAAGGATCTTTGGTATAGAGCTTTCGAGCATGGGTAATAAGAATCTGAGCAAAGTCGGCGTAAATGCGCCAGTCGCGTTTCAGGTTGGCTTGGGCCAGAGTGTTGCGTGCGATGGTGCCACGAATGCCAACATGGTAGAGTTTGGCTTTCACGGAATTCAAACAAGTTTCGATTTCGCGGAGGCTGTGTCGGCCGGTCAACTGAGCAAAGGCCATGCACAGGAACTGATCGAAGCAGGAGAACTGCCTGATACGGTAGTTGCCTTTGTACTTCCGCACGCAGCGATCGAAATCGCGCTTGGGCAACGAGTCCATGAGTTGCGCGAAGAGGTACTTCCCAGCGTTCATCGTCAAGGCCTTTCCACAGGTTTTTGTGGAAAAGTCTACGAGAATTCGCCAGGGAAAGTTGAAATCGATACAGTCGGGAAATCGTCATAAAATAAATCGCGGTAATAGTTTGCAGCTGCAAGGCAAACCCTCAACGGGACAGTAGTGAATCAGCATCCAAAACGGGCCCACATCGGCATCCAATCCAGGCCCACCCTCGGCACCGATCCAGGCGCTGGGGTGAATCGAGTGGAGAGGGCGTAAGTCCTGTGCCCCCATCGCCCCAGGACTTACGCCCGCAGGTTCCACTCGATTCACCCCGGCACAGTCAGGTGGGCCCGTTTTCGGTGCCGAGGGTGGGCCTAAACGCATGCCGATTACCAGTCGGATCGGGTCAGCCCGGTGCCGCTGTTGGCCGATGGCCTCGCCTTTGTTGGTGGACCGGCTTCTCCTTCGCCCTTCGTTTAGTACTACAGCGCTAGATCAGCTGACGCCAGCTGACCGATTTTTTGTATAACCTCCTTGAACACAAGGAGGTGCGGCATGACGCCGGATCAAATGATGGCCTTGGGTACAGCCTTCGCGGCGTACCTTCGAATCTTTGAAGATTGCATCGCCTACCGTCCAACCGCCGAACACTTGCACTCGTATTGCCGGGGGTTGCTTTCGGACCTGGCACGCAAGAGCATTGAGCCGATTGCTAAGGCTTGCGGTACGGCGGTGCGAACTCTTCAGGAATTTTTGCGCGATCACGTGTGGGACCAGTTCCGCATGCGCGATCTGTTCCAACAACGTTTGCTTGGGCTGCCGGCCTTGAAGGCCGACGACGATCTTGGCACCATCGGATTGATCGACGAAACGTCGGTTGCCAAGAAAGGAACCAAGACGCCGGGCGTGCATCGGCAGTATTGTGGTTCGCGCGGCAAACTCGAGAACTGCATCGTCACCGTGCATCTGGGGATCGTCCGTGGTCTCTTCAAGACGTTGATCGATGCCGCGTTGTTTTTGCCAAAAGCGTGGAGTGAGGATCGCGAGCGTTGTCGGGAAGCCGCCATTCCTGACGAGGTGGTTTATCGACCGAAGTGGCGCATCGCGTTGGAGCAAGTGGCGTGCGCCATCGGCAACGGACTGACGTTCGACTGGCTGACTTTCGATGAATACTACGGCGGCAAACCGACGTTCTTGGAGGAACTCGACAAGTTGTCCGGGACCTTTTACGTTGGCGAAATTCCTCGTAATTTCCGTTGTTTGACGAAGCGGCCGCGTGGCAAGAAACCCAAGAAAGGTTGGAAAGGCAAACGAGCCGACAACCTGGCGCGTTACAGCTCGGTCTGGTATCAACAGAACTGGCAAGGCGTATCGCTGTCGCGCTTGACGCTGGACAAGCAAGAATGGGAAGTGCGTGCCGGGCAAGTGTACTTGCTGCGGCGTGGCGAGTTGACCGACCGCACCTATTGGTTGATCGTGGCGCGCAACTTGACGACGGGCGAGGTGAAGTACTTCATCTCGAATGCGCCCGCCGACACGCCGATGGAGAAGTTGCTGCGGGTGGCGTTCACGCGCTGGAACGTCGAGCACACGTTTCGGGTGGCCAAGAGTGAGATCGGCTTCGGCCACTTCGAGGGACGCAGTTATGTGGCGTTGATGAGGCACATGATCTTGTGTCTGATCGTGATGGGATTTGTCGCCGAACACACCGATCGGCTTCGGGGGGAAAAAACCGGAGATTACGATGGAGCAAGTGTGCCAAGCCCTGAACCAGCGCTGCCGGACCTGGCAGAGGAATCGCCGCGGGACAACAGAAGTAGAACACACGGCCGAGGTCATCGATTATCACCAGCAGCGTAATCGCGCCGCCCGAATCTCACGCCAGAAGCAGCGAACGCCGATGCTAATTTAGCGCTGTAGTACTAGGTGGCCAGCGTAGCCCTGGATCAATTTCATGCATGCGGCAGCAACGGTCATCAGCGTGCATGGTATGAATGCTTGCAACAAGGAGGTCCATATGAAAAACCGATCATCGATTATCGCCGCCGTCATCGTTGGTTTATTCGCCATCCCCGCCGGCGCCGACGATTGGCCCGGCTGGCGCGGGCCGCAGCGGACCGGCATATCCAAAGAAACCGGCTTACTGAAGACGTGGCCGAAGGATGGCCCCAGACTGCTCTGGGCGGTCACGGACGTCG
>JBEKRJ010001003.1:0-2753 GCA_049518835.1 Solirubrobacteraceae bacterium | reverse complement strand
CACATTCAGCATGCGAAAGATGCTCAGGATGATGAAGAGCGCTTGGCCGCACGCAAAAGCAAAGGAACAAGGGCCCCTGCAAACGGAAAAGTTGCGGTCTGACCTCTTCGCTCCATCTGCTCGCCATAGAACGCTCGGGACACCGAGAGTGCCGCCGCGAGCTTGCCGTGATTGACTGCCGTTTCTGTAATGTGGTATGACCACTGGGGTCAGAAAAGAAAGAGGATGCTTCCGGTGGCGCAACGATTTTCTCTCCTGTTCTGCAGCGCGCTTTCTCTGCTCGTCCCGGCAATCTCCGCGAGTTCTCTCGCGCAAGACAGGCGGATGGTAGTGGAGCCCCACATTCCCGCCGTCTGCACGAAACTGGAGGCGAGCCTCTCCGCTCCACGCGGCGTATTGAGCGACGCAGACGAACGGCGTCTGGATACTGACCGGATTCAGAACGCGATCGACCATTGCGAAGCCGGCAAGGCGGTCGAACTCCACGGCTCGGGCGATCGAAATGTTTTTCTGGCGGCGCCCTTTCATCTCCAACCTGGAGTGACGCTGCTAATCGACGCAAACACAGTGCTCTATGCTTCGCGCAATCCCCGTGACTACGACCTAAGTCCCGGCAGTTGCGGAGTCATCGATAACAATGGCCACGGATGCAAGCCGTTTATCATTGCCGACCACGCACCGCACAGCGCAATCATGGGCGATGGCGCCATCGACGGCCGCGGCGGCGAAAATCTTCTTGGACAAAACACTTCCTGGTGGGATCTCGCTCACATCGCCAAGATCAACGACACGAAACAGAACTGCACGCGCATTCTCATCGTCCGCGAATCCGACGATTTCATCCTCTATCGCATCACGCTGCGCAATTCTCCCAACTTTCACGTCGCGGTCGAGAAAACGAACGGCTTCACCGCATGGGGCGTCAAGATCGATGCCCCCGCCACGGCTCGCAACACGGACGGCATTGATCCGTCGGCTTCAAGTGACGTTTCTATCCTCCACTCGTACATTCGAACCGGCGACGATAACGTTGCGATCAAGGCTGGCAGAGCCGGCGGCTCGTCGCACATCACGGTTGCGCACAATCATTTTTACTCGGGCCACGGAATGTCGATCGGTAGCGAAACCAGCGGCGGGGCCAGCGCCGTGCGCGTCTCCGACCTAACCATCGACGGAGCCGATAACGGCATACGCATCAAGAGCGATCCGAGCCGAGGCGGCCTCGTGCAGGACGTTGTCTACGATCACGTTTGCATTCGCAATGTCAGGAATCCGATCATCCTCACGCCGCACTACACAACTTTCCCTGGCAATTTCCGGCCCGTCTATCGCGACATCACACTCAAAGATGTCCATGTCGTAACGCCCGGGCAAGTTACGCTCGAAGGCTTTGACGCCACACACAAGCTCGGCGTAACACTCGACAACGTCTCCGCCGAAGGACTGCCCGCGAATGCCATTCACGCTTCGAACGCCGACATCACCCTCGGTCCGCGCCTCGGCAATCTCTTCGCTGTCGGAGCCCAACCTGAGAAAAAAGACGTGACTGTCACCCAGTTGCCCGGCAGCACCGCCGGGGCGCCTGTCGCTTGTGAGGGACGGTTTGAGGAATATCCCGCAAATCCAACCGCTCCTCGATCCGCCACTCCAGCGCCGCCCGTCGACAACACACTCTTCGTCGCAGCCGATGGCACCGGAGACTTCTACTCCATCCAACAGGCGCTCGACGTCGCCCCGCCTGATGGCGCAACGCTCCTGATTGCACCCGGAACTTATCGCGAGGCCATTTCAATTACAAAACCAAATATCGAGCTCCGTGGAAGCAATGCCGACTCGACCAAGACGATCATCGTCCTCGATAAGAGCGCTGGTTCTTCCGGCGGCACCTTGCACTCGGCCACCGCCGAGATACGCGGAGACAACTTCCGCGCCCAGAATCTCACCTTCGCCAACGACTGGAACGCCACGCATGCGCAGGTTCCCGTCGGTTCGCAGGCATTGGCCGTGCTCATCACTGCCGACAAAGCTGTCTTCAATAATGTTCGTTTCCTTGGTAATCAGGACACGCTCTACGCCGGCAGCCGCAACTGCGCTCCTGACGGCGAACCCTGCACACCCACTCGCCAGTACTTTACGCACTGCTATGTTGAGGGCAATGTCGATTTTATTTTCGGCGACAGCAAGGCATTTCTCACTGCCCAATCGAAGCATTATCCGGCAGAAGACAGCGGATTTGTCTTTAACCACTGCACGCTGACCGCTGCGCCGGGCGCTGCAAACATCTGGCTCGGACGGCCCTGGCGTCCCTATGCGAAAGTGATTTTTCTGAACACGGAGATGGGAGCCCACATTCTCCCCGCAGGCTGGCGCGAGTGGCACCCGGGAGAAACCCACTCGATCGAGACTGTCTACTATGCCGAATACAATTCCACTGGGCCCGGAGCGCACCCGGGTGAACGCGACTCTCACACTAAAATTCTGACGGCGGCGGAAGCCGCTCAGTTTGAGACCAAAACTTTTTTCGATGGCTGGGATCCCACAGCGCAATAGCATCGCCTGACTGAGATAGTGCATCTGCCTTTAGTGAGGCCGAGGTCAAGATGGGAAACGCGGTACTGCAACTCGATCCGAGAGACAACGTCCTGGTGGCGCTGCGAGATCTGCGCCAGGGCGAACGGATCAACTTTGGCGATCAGACTTACATTTTGGCCACGGGCGTTCATGCCAAGCACAAATTTGCCACTCAAGATCTC
>JBEKRJ010001002.1:0-3220 GCA_049518835.1 Solirubrobacteraceae bacterium | reverse complement strand
CAGGCGGCCGCCCTGGAGCAGATCAAGCCAGGCCTGACCGAGCTCGATGCGTATCGAGTCGTCCAGAATGCAGCCATGCTGGAGCTGGGTGAGCCGGCCATCCTCTACGGCGACTTTGCATCCGGCCCGCGTTGCGAGATCGAGAAGGGCGGCTCGCCAACCTCGCGCAAAATCGAGCCCGGCGATCTCTTGCTGCTCGACTTCTCGGTCGTCGTCTCGGGCTACCGGGGCGACTTCACCAACACTTTTGCCGTGGGCCGCGCTCCAGCCGCTCGCCAGCAAGAGCTTTTCGAGGCCTGCCTGGGCGCCCTTCATGCCGGCGAAGCCAGCCTGAAACCCGGCGCCACTGGTCGCGAGGTCGATTCGTCAGTCCGCGAATACTTCGGCTCCCTGAAGCTCGCCCACGCTTTCACCAGCCATTCGGGCCACGGATTGGGCCTGGGCCACCCCGAGCCGCCCTACTTCGTTCCCAGTAGCGACGACAAAGTCGTCATCGGCGACGTGGTTGCCCTCGAGCCGGGCCTGTACATCAAAGGCGAAGGCGGCATGCGGTTCGAACGGAACTACGAAATCACCGCCGACGGATTCCGGACGCTCTCCCACCACGAGATCCGGATCACGCAATGAATGAGTGGCGCCCACACCCCTCGCCCGTCATCGCCGGATTGAAGTCTCGCGCACGGACCCTGGTGACCCCATGACCACGCACGCCAGAGTTTTTCCGACTTTTGCGGCAGATGACGTAGATTCGGCTGCTGCTCATGTCTGAGAATGATAGGAGAATGAGGAGCTTCGCGAAATTTGCGTCGGCGTTGCTCAGTTCGGCCCGCCGCTGGTCACGCCGCCGCGTCCTCAGTGGCGGGCGTTAGTCCCGTTTGCTGCTTTGCGCGGCCCTTTAGCAAGGCGAGTCCATTCCTGGCCAGGACCAGAATCCCTGTCTGAGCGAACGCTTGTCTCAGACCGAAACCGCAGAATTGGCGTAGCTCTCGATGCTCCTTCAGGTCTCCAAAGGATGGCTCAACCGTCTGTCCACGCTTTCGGTAAAACGCCTTGCCTTCGGGACTCTGCATTCGCTCCCGTAGTTGTTCCGCTAGTTCTTCGTGCTCACTCCGCTTCACGACCCGACCCTTCTCTGGAGTTCGCGTACATTGGGCTCGTAGCGGACATTCCCGACAGTGCTCCGCCGGACAGCGATACTGAATGAGCTTCAGGGTCACTCCTCCTTCTCGCGTCTGCGTGCTCGTCCCCACGCATTTCAAACGGTGCCCTTGAGGGCAGCAGTAGGTCTGCTCCTCCGGCTGCCACTTAAAGTCTGTTTTGGGGATCATTCCCCGGTTTGGCTTTTTCCGCGAACCATCCGTTTGCTCCATGCCAGAGACGGGCGCATAGACGACGATCCCTAACTCCTGAGCCCGCGCCAGGTCGACGTGGCCGGCGTATTTGTCGTCCACTGCAACCCGTTCGGGTAGATATCCAAAGAGATCCTCGACGCGGAATGCAAGCGGACCAAATTGCCCAGCATCGGTGACTTCGACAATCACGGCATAGCCCAGAATAAACGACGTATCCAGGCTACGGGCAAATTGCACGTTATACAGCGGGCGAAACACCTTGAGTTTGTCCCGACCCAGAGCCGCGTCGAGTTCGGTGGGGCAGACGACAATACGCTCCCCCGGACGGCGTCTGGCCTTGGCTGTTCGCGAGAGTGTCTGTTGATGGCTCTGACGCTTGCGATTCAGGATCTCGCGGGCCATCCGATAATTCATTCGTTGCTTGCGCCGTGCGGCTGGCGATTTGGCCATCCAGGACTTCATTTTCTCGTCACAAGGTCCTGCCGGCGTCGGCGCGGGCACGGGCGGAGAGCCAACGGACGCTCTCGATTCAATTCCACCACGGGCTGCCGCCTGCTCCGCTGAGGCAGGCGCCAGTGATGTACCGGCAGGGTTTAGTCGGGACGAATCATCAAGAACAAGCGTTTCGGCGAGCGGGCAAGCCGCTTCGGCCCTTTCGCTTTCGGGCGACCCATTGGCTTTGGCGAGAGCGTCGTCCACGGCCAAGACGGCGTCCAGTTGCGCGAGACGCTTGTCCACAGTTTTAGCGGTCGTCAGCCTGTGTCGAGAGCCTCTGGCCGCTACAAAGGTTCCATCGAAGGCGACGGCTTCTGCGGTAACGAGACCCCCGGCGTGTGCGAGTTGGAGAATCTGCCGATTGAGGCCATCGATGATGTCTGCGCAGCGGTTGCGGAAGGCGTACACGCACGAGAGCGAGGGCCGAAGCCCGAAGAGCAGCCACTTCACCGGGTCGGAGTCCGTAGTATCCTCGTGCCATTCCGAGGGAGACAGCTTACCCTCCCAACCCTCGAACAGCACGAGACGCAGCAACAAGTCTGGCGGATTAGCCGCGCTTCCTCGGCCGGCATAGCGCTCATATAGGTCGGTTAGATCGAGCTCGGCGACCAAGCGGTTGATCGATCGAGCCAGATGATCCGGAGCCAACTCCTGCTCAATGGTGAGCCAGCGATCAGTGTCGCGGTTCCAGGGAGGAGTCTTCCAACGACCCGGACGAGCTTTGTTGCGATCCATCGCGTGAATTACCATCCGTGTGACCTCTTGGAAACCAGACGCGCCGCGGAACGATCGTCTCCATGACGATCACCCGGGGCGTCGCGGGGGCTCCAACAAGTCTTTTACCTGATTCCCCTGCCTTTCCGCAAAAGTCGGAAAAACTCTGGCGTGTGTGGTCACCGGTTTTGGCCACGCGCACGACGATTACACGCGTCGCTTAATACGCTTTCAGGCCTCTTGGACCTGGATCGCTGAGTTCGGCTTTCATCCGCTCGATGCCTGAGCGGTCGAATCGGTCGCCGATTCAAAAAGAATCTTGAGAGGAGTTAATCCTTTCGCGAATTTGACTTGGGCGGTTTTCTCTGTTTTTCCGCGCGGGAAAAAGCCAGGGTCGAAAAAGTGTGCTATATTTCAGATCAGTTAGAAGCTCGCGTTTCGCGTGTGCGCCGGCTCGGGGCCGGCGATTGGCGATCCCGATGTCTCGCGGTCGCTGCCATCATCGTTGTTGCTGGAGAGGCGAAGGATGCTGGCCGATGGCCACCGCCCGAAGCGTGAAGCATAATCTTCGAATTACACCTCAAAAATGGCCATTCTCTTCGCGCCGGTCGGGACCTCCCGGGCATCGTCCGCGCGTGTTCAAGAACTCGACTCAGGAA
>JBEKRJ010001001.1:0-2587 GCA_049518835.1 Solirubrobacteraceae bacterium | reverse complement strand
CGCCGCTGGCGTCGATCGCGGTGAACCCTTCCTGATCGGTGCTCAGCAGGCCGGTGCCGGTCTGGGTGATGGTCTGCCCGCTATTGGCCGATGCCACGCGGGTTTGCGCGACCGTGCCGCTCGTGGCTGCCGCGGTGATCCCGCTCAGCCGCGTATCCGCCGCGCCAACCCGCTCCAGCCGTAGTGCGTAGGTGCCGGTGTAGGCGGCGGCGGCACCGGAGCCCGCCGTGGTCGGGTTATAGCTCGTGTTCGCGTAGCCGCTGATGCCCACGTAGTAAGTGCCCGCCGCCGGCGCGCTGAACTGCTCCACCACACCGGTCGTGTTGGGACTGACGTAAGAGCCATTCTGAGTGGTGGCCAATTGCGTGCCGGCCGCGTTGAAGATCCGCAGTTCACTGTAGAAACTGGTATTCAGCCCGACCGACAGCGCTTCGCCCGCGGCCAGCGTGACCTGATACAGGTCGACGTCCTTCGCACCATTCGCTCCGTCGCCGATCGTGCTGTTCACGGTCACCACGCCATCCGTCGGCAGGGTCAGTACCTGTGCCGTCGCCAGCGTGTCGCCCACATCCGAAGCCGGCGTCAGGGTCGATGCGGCGAGGGTCACGCCGGTGTGCAGCGTGATGCTGCCGCCGTTGGTCGTCACCGTGATCACTCCGGCGCCGATCCCCGAAGGCACCGTCAGCGTCAGCAACTGCTGGCCATTGACCGCGTTCGATACCGTGCTGTCGTTGTCGTCCAGCACGCTGCGGACACTGAATGTGCCAACCGCGCGGCCGTCGATCTGGATCACCAGCTCGGAGCCCACCAACCCGCTGCCGTCCAGTTCGATCGTGTTGCCGCTGGCCACCGTTCCGCCAACGGAACGCACCACCGGCACGATCTGCAGCGTGTATGACGCGGTGCTGCCCAGGACCTTCACCAGGCCGGTCTTCGCCAGTTCCGGCACCGCCACGGTCAGCGTCGTACCGTCGGTGCTCGCCGTACCGGTGCGCGTTACCGTGCCCACCGCGCCCGTATCGTCCTGTGCGGTGAACTGCACCAGCGTGCTGTTGGTGAACCCCTGGCCGGTCAGCGTGATCGTCTGGCCCACGTTGGCCGAGGCCACCGTCGCGTTCGCCGGGGTGCCGCTCTGCGCCGTCGTGGCGATCCCGGTGAACTGCACCGGCGGCTGCGCGGCGTAGTCCGGGCCGCTGAGTTGCGCGGAGCCGCCCGCTGTCGTCACCCGGATCGGCCCGTCCAGGGTCAATGGCGCCGTCAGATGGAAGTCAGCGTTCGTCGTCCCCGTTACACTGAAGTCGCTCTGGTTGGCATAGCTGTCCACCAGCTTCGCGCCGCCGATGGTGATCGTGCTCGCCCCATCCATGAACCCGGAGCCAAGCAGGTCGAACGCGGTGTCGCTGCCAGGCGCCCCGCTGATCCCGGTCAGTGTCGGCACGATCTGCAACGCCACGCCTGCGCTGGCGTTGAACGTCTGCACATCGCTCGTGCTGTTCGAGAACGCCGCGTTCAGCAGCGTCGTCCCGTTTGCCGACACCTGGAACGTGTCCGGGCCGCCGCTCGGGTTGGTGCCCACCCAGTTGTCGATGATGTAGAGGTCGAAGGTCAGCGTATAGCTCTGGCCCGCCGTGAGGCCGGTCAGGTTCAACGTATCGCTGCCGCCGCTGAAGCGGCCCAGGAAGTCGCTGAACACACCTGGATCGGCCGCGTCGACCTGGTTCACGCTCCATTGCGGCTGCGCCGAACCGCTCTCGAAATTGTCCGAGAACACCGTCGTGCCGCCCGGCGAGGCCCCCTGGGAAACAACGACGTTGTCGATGCCCCAACTGTTCGTGCTGAGGCCTGGCAGACCGGCATCAGCGAAGGTCAGCGCCGCGGTGCCAGATGCCGTTGGCGTGAAGCTCAGCATCACGCCCCGGTAGATCGCGTCGTTGCTGGCGCCATACCCCAGGTTCTGCGACCCGACGTTCACCACCTGAACCGCCCCGGTGGTGGCCAGGGTGGGCACCTGGACCTGCAAGGTCGTGCCGTGGGCGCTGACCGCCAGCGGTGTCACCGCCGTCTGCCCCGTGACGCCCGTGCTGTCGAGCGTCGGGAACACCACCTCTGTCCCCGCGCCGAAGTTCGTGCCGGTCAGCGTGATCACCTGACCGGCATTCGCCGAGGCCAGCGCGGCGTTCGCCGGCGTGCCGCCCAGAGCCGTCGCCGCGATCGCCGTCAGCGTCGGCGCCGCCACCGCCGGGTTGTAGCCGAGGCTGATCCGGTAGATCGTGCCCGACGACGTCGACACCAGCAGATCGCCGGACGCGTCGAAGCTGAGGCCGGACACGCTGCCGGTCTCGCCCTGGGTTGTCAGGCTGATCTGTCGCACCACAGCCCCGGCGCGTGTCAGTTCCACCGCGTTCGTGCTCTGGTCCGAGCCATACCAAAGATCGCCCGTCGTCGGATCAATCGTCAGCCCGGCCCAGCCGGAGGCGGTGAATGGCGGCGCGAAGCTGTTCACTGCCGCCCCGGTCGCCGGGTTGATCTCCACCACCTGCGTGGTGCCGTTCAGTTGACCGACCACGAACAGATGGCCACTGGCGGG
>JBEKRJ010001000.1:0-2971 GCA_049518835.1 Solirubrobacteraceae bacterium | reverse complement strand
CACTTTGAAAGGACTCAGGGTTTACATTGTGGCTTATTGATACCACTGTTTTATAGCTTATGTTGTTCAGGGCATTTGATGCTTTAGCTATAAATTCATCATTTGGACTATAACCCAGAAGGCCCCTTTTGAGGATGAAGGCCACTATGTTGGTGATGTTCACAGCTACGTCAGTGGCATTGTTGGAAGTCCGAGTTGTTATTTCCAAGGATTCGTAGGGTGCTGGCACGTCTGTGAAGATCCTCGTGGGGGATGGTGTGTCAAATGGTGGTGGAACTCTGACATCTTCGCCCAGCACTTCCTCGTCGACGTTGCCATCCACCTGGAGGACTTTGGTTGGTGCAATGCTGGGCTTTGGACCCTCGTAGTTGACCTCGAATGAAATCAGTGCTTTTGGTAGGTGATCCACTGGACACCTTGATTTCGGCACCTCTGCCATAGTTGCACTTGCTGTTGTTGTTGCAATGAGTGGCTGCACTGATTCTGAGAAGGCTGCTGGTACTGCAAATGGCACTGAGTGACCATCTTCTCTTCTAAACATCTCAGCAGCGGGTGGAATGTCAATGTTGCCATCGTGTTTAAGATTGACAATGATTTTGTAACCGACGTCCTTCAGGGCCTGTTGTGCTGCCATTTGAACAACGTCTGTGGCTGACACACCCATCATGTATCTTCTCATTAGGAAGGAGAACTTCCTGTTGATGGACTCCGCGTCAGCTTTTGAATTTGTCTCTGTCCAGGTGATACTTTCAGCAGAGTAATCAGTGTGATCTATCTGGAACTTATAGGTGTCTGATGACACAGTGAATGGAGGTGGTGGTGAGATCTCATCCACTGGAATGTCTTCATCGGCATTGCCGTCCACTTGTGAAACCTTGTCACTAGGACTTGGCTTTGCACCGTTAGGGCGGCCAGAGGGCTTGCCACCCGGTCCTGATGTTTTGGCTTGATCTTTGTCAGGGCGTGGCACCCTGACCAGAGTGGCAGCAATGAGCACAAGTGCTTCTGGCAAGCCACGGCCTTTGTTGAACCGATAGGTTTCTTTCGGAGGCCCCTCTGGTGGTTTGTCAATGTTGTCTGAGAATTTTAGGACAACTTCGTGGCCAGTGTTGGTCAGTTCACTCTGAGCAGTTTCAAGAGATGGATGTTCCAAAGGCACTCCCGTCATGAACTCCGAGTAAATATGTGAGACAAGTTCATTTATGCGGTTGGCCTGTCTTTTTGTGGTGGCTGTGGTGACCATGGTCACCTTCATCCAGTTCTTGCTTTTGTTTCCCACCTCTAGTCTGATGACGTCAGATAACTTGACAGTGATGGCGTCACCGTTTCTAATGGGAATGATTCTGATGTCATTGGAGCCATCGACTTGAAGAAGATCTTCCGTCTCATTGATCATATTTGATAAGTCCAAAGGTGGTTGGTCAGGACTGTTTTCAAGGGTGAGACACAATTCAGGAGTGGTCAACGCTGGCTCCTGATATCTTGGAATGATGACCACTTTGTGTCCTTGGATGTCCAAGTTGGCAACGGCAACTGCGAAGTTCTTGATGTCCACAGTCTCTCCTGCCAGTGCCCTCTGGACTTCAAATGCAACCTTAAGGTTGATTTCATTGACCTCGTCGTCAGTACTTGAAACTGTCCAGGTCTGCACCTTTATTGTGTTTTCCACATTACCTTGCACTGGGATTAAGATGACTCTGGATGATTTATTGTATGGAAAGGTGAAGGTCGTGTCTACGCCATCCCAATCCAGATCATCCAATCCATCTAGCTGGCTAAAGGTGCTCAACCCGGTGATGTTCTCAGTTTCAGGCATGTCCATGGTGTTGCTGGACAAGGTTACTTCTGACAGAGATGTTGACGTCACTTTAGGTGGAGATGCCGACGCACGGACAGTAGGCATCGTTTCCGGAGACTTGGGTATGCTGAATGGTAGCATTTGTCTGTGCAGCAATCTGGTAATTTGGGCGCGATGGAAAGCACCCATTTTGAAAGCTTGGCCCAAGATGTCATTTCCCACCAGGCAGATGTGGATATTCTTCTTGTTAAAGAAGGTCTCCTTGTTCATCAAGATGTACGCGGAGATGTGCTCACAGATCTCGTTGTAAGTGAAGACCATTTGGTTAGGTTGCACACTGCTTAGCTGGTGGAAAACTTTTCTAAAGGCTGGTTTCAACCAGAACTTGTCTTCAGGTGAGAGGTCGTTGGGACAACACCTTGTTGACACCTTTCTCCAACGTTCTTTGTCACTCCGCGAGATTTGTCTCCGTTTAGTCTGTTTGGCCAATTGATTTTGTTCCCATTGCATGTATACCCCTTCTGGTATCATGGAAAATGCCAATGTTTCGTCATGCATTGGTGCAAAGGCAGCTGATGGTGATACTAGGTCAGCTAGCCATTGTAATGCTCGTTGGAACCAGTTGTATTTGGGTCTATGTTCACTGGCTTTTTGGAAGAACACAAAGGCGAGGTCCTTTCTTGGGTCATATTCTCCACTATGACGGAAGCATTCATAGTCTGTGATAGTGCTTCCAGGACTCTTCCTTATAGGAATGATGAAGTGTGTGTTCCTGCGTCCATTCATTTCATAGGCTGGCCTCATTAACATTCCCAGACCATGCAGCTGGTAGATGGCCTGGAGGATGTCCTTACTTTTGAAGTGTATCTTTTCGATGAGTTGCCTAACCACAAAAGCTGTTAGGGTGTAAATCTCAGCTGTATCATCCAGAGGAATGGAGCTTGTCGCTGCTTCTGAAGGGGTGTAGGGAGGGAGAGGCTCCTGTGGACCTACTTCCTCCACTTGGACGTCTTGTTCATCCTCACTTTCGATGTCATCGTCCATACCATCAAACTGTGGTATAGGATGTGGTGATTTCTCATCTTTTGGTTCCTGTTTTATTTCAGCTGCAGCCATGGGTGCTGTTAACACCTGTTCTTGCTTGACTGCCACCAGTGGCAGTAGTTGTCTTCG
>JBEKRJ010000999.1:0-4174 GCA_049518835.1 Solirubrobacteraceae bacterium | reverse complement strand
GCTCGTGGGTCGAAATGGGAACCGCTGAGACAGCGCGCCTCCAGTTCCGCGGCGTGTTCCTTGATCCAAGTAGCTAACGGAAAACTGAATCCCATTTTGCGGTTGCGCGCCGTGGTGCTCACCAGATCGTCTTCAATGGCGTTGACCAGGCGCGGCTTGTTCAAGAACTGGTCCACTTTATTCGCTGGTTCGACTGCGGCAAGAGATTCTACCAGCCGATGATCGAGGTACGGGACTCTTAATTCGAGGGAGTGCGCCATGCTGAAGACGTCTGAGTCTCTGAGCAACTGGTCATGTAGGTAATGCTGCATCTCCATTCGATTGAAGACGTGCGCTGGAGCCAAAGGCAATTCCGTATACTGCGACTCGAATGCCGATAGCAGCGTCTCGCGGACCCGTTTCTCATCCATACCCAACAGCTCGCCGATTTCTGCTTCGGGGTAAAAACCGCGGAACAACAAGTACAGCGCCAGTGGTGGTGGGCACCAACGCCAATAACCGAACCGGCGCCACCGCTCCTGACTGCGGACGCTACCATACAGCGCCATCATTCGGGCGAGCGCATCTCGAAAGGCCGGTTGTAGTGCCCCATATCTGTCCACCCAATTGGGGTGGTTGGCCAAAACTCGGTAGTGGCGGTAGCCGAAATAGACCTCGTCGCCACCCAACCCGGACAGCACTACCTTTAGACCCAACCGACTCGCCGCCAGCGACACCAGATATGTGTTGATACCATCACAAGTAGGTTGATCGACGCTAGAGAAGAAGCGGGGAAGGTGGTCCATAAACGTCTTGGCGGTGATTCTAATCTCGTGATGTTCCGTTCGGAACCGTTCCGCAAAACGACTGGCCATTTTCCCTTCGTTGAACTGGTCTTCGTCAAACGTGATTGTCAGGGTCACGATCAGTCCGTCATGGCGTCGCCGCGCAAGCGCCACGAGACCGGCAGAATCCACGCCGCCACTCAAGAAAAGTCCCACTGGAACATCAGCTACCAGATGTCGAACGACAGAGTCCCTGAGGAGGTCGGCGCCCTGATCCGGCCCGTCCGAAGAATAACTGAGAGTCCAATACTTCGCAACGCACTGGCGGTTCCTCTGAACCATCATAAAATGCCCGGCCTCCAGACACTTGGCGTTTCGCACACAGGTCCACGGGGACGGGACGGAGCCCTGTGCCAGAAAGCCGACCAACCCGGTGAGGTCGGCCTCCCCGGACGCCAACCCGCTCTTCACCAATGCTCCGACCTCGGACGCGAACGCAAGGCTCTCCGCGGATGCGTGATAGTAAAGGGGCTTGATGCCGAGACGGTCACGCACCAGGAACACCCGCCAGTCGCCAGGAACGGAAGCGTCATAGAGGGCAAACGCAAACATTCCCAGGAGCCTCCGCACGAGACCTTCGATTCCCCACTCCTCAAAACCGTGAAGGAGAACCTCTGTATCCGTGTTCGAACGGAATTCGTGCCCCGCGCCCTGCAACTCCTGGGTCAACTCGCGATAATTGTAAATCTCGCCATTGAAAGTGACCCATATGGTCCCATGTTCATTGCTCATGGGCTGTTTGCCTGTTAGGGAAAGATCAATGATAGAGAGCCGGCGATGCCCCAGGACTACTTGCTCGTCGGAGTAAACGCCGTCGCCGTCTGGGCCCCTGTGCCGCTCTGCTTCCAGCATACGGCCGACCGAGTCGATTTCACGCCGGCCGATTGCGCCGCCCAAACTTATGATGCCTGCGATCCCACACATAGTAGACGATTACCGAAACCTCATGAAACCACAGACAAAACGCCCGTAAGATGACGGACAAGCCTGCTTCTGAACCCGCCCCTCTGTGAGCCAACCGGTTGGTCCAGTACCCGCTTAACATGCTGAACCACGCGCCCGGCGTACAGGTCGACGTGCATGGATTGCACTTTCTCCCGCGCGGCGCGGCCCAGGTCGGCCCGTTCCTCATCGTGCACGGCGATTCGGTGCATTAGTTCGGCAAGCGCATGTTCATCGTCGGAGTCGAAGACATAGCCGGTCTGTCCTGGCACCACCAGGTCCTCCACGCATCCGCAGGCCTTAGACGCCAGCACCGGCAAGCCCGATGCCATTGCCTCATTCACCACCAGTCCCCAGGGCTCGGAAGTACTGGGCAAAATGAGACAACATGCCGAAGCGTAGAAGCTCGGTAGTTCGTCCGCCTGCCGGTTACCGGCAAAGTCAATGCCAGAGATTTTCGCCCCATCAACGAGACTACGCAACTGACCTTCCTCGGGTCCCGAGCCCACAAGCACAAGGCCGACGGCATCCGCACGAGCGGCTTCCCTATAGCGCGCATAGCTTCGCAGCAGGAATGGCAGATTCTTCTCTGGAATAAAGCGCCCGACATAAAGGAAGTACGACGGCCTTCCCGTCGACTGTGCTCTTTCAAGTGCCCGTATTCGAGCGGCCTCGTTGGAGAAGAACTCGTTGTCCACACAGTTGCCAACGATCTGTATCGCCTCTGGCGCCAAACCAAGCTGCTTCATATACTCGGCGTGCGGCCGTCCGGCAACCAATGCTCCGTCAAATTGTGTGGCAATAAGACCCTTTACTGTCTCCAATACCGACGAGCGGTGGTGGTCCCACTGCGTAGTTTCGCTCCATAAAAGAGCCCGGCCGCTTGAGTTGAGTTCGCGATATCGCAGTAGACTATGAACAGAGTGCATTTCTCCGTAGCCGGATTCGACGACGATATCGGCAGATGCATCACGGAGGCAGTCTCCATACCTTCGTGCTACCCGCCGAAGAAGGTCGCGTGAGAGCGGCTCGCTTGACAGGCTTACTAGTTGGAATCCTACACTGGAGGATTGGCGAAGCCAGCCGTGGTCGTCCCGATTCGTGCTTTCGATCACCGTCAGTTGAATGCCGGGCTGGCGCGCTATCGCAGCCATCCGTGCAAAGTGGTACGGGCCGAGTGTGATCCAGTGCCAGAGAATGTGAACTGGCCGGCTAGCCGACATGCCCGGATGTATCCGTACTGTGTTCACTGTATACCCTGCCTCTTGGCGAGGTAGTTACCGATTAACAGCCAAGCCAGCAATGGAAAGCCCATCAACATCAGCTCAATCATCGATCGGACGCTAATAAATAGCGCCAAAACACCGAGTCCATACAGTCCGACACTCGCGTATGTCGATGTGCGCTCCAGCACCTGTGCCCAGAATCGGCACAGCACACCATAAAGAACTCCTGCAACGACTACCGCCTCCATGCGGGCGAACTGGTACGGCCATGGTGAACCAATGCCAATAGATGATGGATGCCCTTCCTATCTGACATCATGTGAGACCCTGTCTGAGATGAGCGCTGCGCTTCGCGATGTGATTGCCGATCACCAACCAAGCCAAGAGGGGATAGCTCATCAAAATGAGCTCGATCATCGAGCGCACGCTGATAAACAATGCCAATATGCCAAGGCCATATAGGCCCGCACTCGCTGCGGGAAAGGCGCCATCCAGCATCTGCCCCCAAAACCGGCATAACCGCCCGTAGAGCAGACCCGCAACCACGACACCGGTCCAACCGAACGCAACGTACCACTCCGCTACAGAAGAGCAACTGAGCGAGGCCGTGATTCCAAGATAGCTGGAAAGGTCGAAACCCGGACCGAGAGGCTTCCCCGGCCACAATGCCCTGGGGATGGGTCTGGCCAGCACCCAAAACAACCAGTCAAACCCGGTGTGGGGCTGGTAGAGGGGGACGATCTCCATGTTTTGGGCGAACCGAAGGAAGTTATCGTCAACCCGCACGTAGTGAAAGTCATCAGACTGGTACGAGAACTCTACCGCGCCTCGCATCCGGTTCGCGAGCATCGCGTCCATTAGGAGCAGGATTACGACGGCGGCGCCGAGGATGAGGAACACGTGTTTAATCTTGAGGGTCCGCCGTATCGTGGTCATCCAGGTGAAGAGCGCCGAGCCGAGGCACATACCGAGAACTCTACGACCACCGCCTTGCATCACAAATGGAAGGAAGATCACCGACAGCGCGGCGCCCAAAAGTACCGGCGCTTCTAAAAGCCTTCGCTTCTTTAAGAATATGAGTACGGTCAGCGTCGGGAGTAGATAGCCGAAATAGGCAAGGTGCTCCACGACTGCGTACCAGCCGCCCATTTCACCTCGGCTCCAGGGCGCCGAAAACCTTTC
>JBEKRJ010000998.1:0-4541 GCA_049518835.1 Solirubrobacteraceae bacterium | reverse complement strand
CCAGACAGTAAAAAAAACGCCTACGGGTATCGCAATCGGGACCATTTGAGGACGGCCATTTTCTTTCACTGCGGCGGCCTGGATTTGTATCCTCCGCCGATGCTGGAAACCCTGTGATTTTCGAGGCGAACCCGACAAGGATACGGCTTTTAGCCTAGATTTTCACCCACTGCAAACCCGGATGAACCTTGAATTGTAGTCCTCATTTTCAGCACGCGCCTCACAATCGTCGTGCGCCAGAATCGGTCAACTCACGAGAATATCAAGCCTCGCAACGCACTTCCGGCCCATTTCCGGACACTCGTGTGCATTCCCTGCCTCTCGTGGCGCCATGCGAACGCGCCTCACACTACGACAGAAACCGCACGTCAGCTGGGTACCACGGTCAGCGCACATCAAACTCGATTCAGGGATAGGACTTCGGTAAGAAAGGCCGTACTGGCCATGCACGAGACCATTTTGCCACGAAGGCTGTCTTTGGCCGGATGACGCTTCAGGAGGGTGATGGCGAAGCGGCGGAGCCAGCTCAGATTGTTGCCTAAGATTCGTTCACGGGTACGGCTTTCGTCCTCACGAAAGTTCACGTCCAGCACCCAGTGCATCGACTCGATGCTCCAGTGTTTGCGGACAGCCTCAGCAAACCGTTTGCCGCTGAGATATCGCGTGCAGATGTAGTAGCGCACCTCGTCCGTTTCTGTGCCGTCGGCATGTTGCGTGATTCGAAGCGTGTAGCCGATCGCCTTCACCCAGGGCCAATCTTCTTTGGGACCGAAGTCGCTGGGCGGCTTGGTGAGATAATAGCTGCGTTCGTCCTTGCGGCCGTGTCCCTCGTCGCGTGTCTCATAAAAGCGATAACGGAGATCCTCCAGGTCGCGTTGCAGGTGTTCTTTGAAATGGGTTTCGATCGCGGCTTTGAGGGTCGGCTGATTGTCTTTCACAGCAATGACAGCGTCGCCGCCGCCGTCAACAATTTGTGCGACGATGTTTTTCTGACAGCCCATGGCATCGATGGTGATGATGGTGTCCGTGAGATTGATTTGCTCCAACAAGAGTGGAATAGCCGTGATTTCGTTGGACTTGTGGTAATCGGCGCGCAAATGGGACCCACCCCCCAGCCTGAAATCGGCGTCCAATCTGGACCCACCCCAGCCGCTTCCGTTCCAATAAGGCCCGTCGCCTGGGCAAACTTGGAAACGGAGGCAAAGGATGCTGACGGTGTATCAGTACGGAGACATTCGCCGCGCCTATCGCGATGGCATGAGCATTCGGGTTATCGCGACCACGTTCCATCATTCCCGACGCAAGGTCCGGGAGATCTTGGCCGAGGGGCAGCCGCGACCCTACACGCGCACCAAGCCGACGCCAGCACCGGTCCTCGGCGCGTTTCATCCGGTCATCGACGCCATCTTGGTCGCCGACGAGACCGCGCCGCCCAAGCAGCGGCACACGGCCATGCAGATCTATCGGCGGCTGCGCAGCGAGCATGCCTATCAAGGTGGCTACGATCAGGTTCGCCGCTACGTGGGCCAGCATCAACGTGAGCGCCGCGAGACGTTCATCCCGCTGGCCCACGATCCCGGCCAACGTCTGGAAGCGGACTTCGGACACATCTACGTGGATTTCCCTGCTGGCCGCAAACAGGTGCCGGTGCTGATCACGGTCTGGTCGTACTCCAACTATCCGTTCGTGATGGCCATGCCCACGGAACGCACCGAAGCGATCCTGACCGGCATGGTCGAAGCCTTCCGCTTTTTTGGGTGTGGGCCTCATGAAGTGTGGTGGGACAATCCGCGCACGGTGGCAAGCCAAATTTTCCAAGGACGTGAGCGGCGCGTCAACGAAGAATATGCCGCGCTGGCCAGTCACTACGCTTTCGATCCGCTCTTCTGCATGCCGGCACGTGGCAACGAGAAGCCCTACGCCGAGACGCGGGTGCGGGTGATGCAGCGTCAGTGGGCCACGCCGGTGCCTTGTGTCGCCGACCTGAACGCGCTCAACGCGATGTTCCGCGCACGCTGTGTCGGCGAAGTCAACCGCACGGTCGCCGGCTATACCGAATCGATCGGTCAGCGTTTCGAGCGTGACCGCGCCGAGGCGTTGGCGCTGCCGACACGTCCGTTCGATGCCTGCATCATGCAACCTGCCCAGGTGGACAAGTACCAGACGGTGCGTTTCGACCGCAATCGTTACAGCGTGCCGCGGACCTGCGCCTTTCAGGCCGTGATGGTCAAAGGCTACCTCGAACGTATCGAGGTGGTCGCTGGCGGCGCCGTGGTGGCGCGGCACCCACGCTGCTACGGCCGTGACGAGCAGATCCTCGATCCGTTGCACTACCTGGCAGCGCTGGGCCGACGGCCGGCCGCCCTGGATCACGCGCCGGTGCTGCGCGATTGGCAACTCGCCGCATCGTTTACGCAACTACGAGAGGCCCTGGAAAAACGCCACGGCAAAACGGCTGGACCGCGACATTTTGTCCGCGTTTTACAGCTCTTGAGCGAGCATCCCATGGACCGGGTGCAAGCCGTCGTCGCGAGCTGCTTGGCCAAGGGCGAGCTGGATGCCGAACGCATCGGCGTCCTGGTGCGCCGCCAGGCCGGACTCGACATCGCCACGCCGTCCTTGGAAGCAATCCCTTTGTGTCAGTACCAGGTCCCGCGGCCCGAGTTGAGCCGCTTCGACCAACTTCTTTCTCACGGAGACCCTGAAGATGTCCGATAGCACCCACCTGCTCCTGCGTACGAACCTCAAGCAACTGAAGCTGCCCACGATGGGCGCCGAGTTCGAGAAACTGGCGCGCGAGGCGGCCGCCGCCAACGAAAGCTATGAGCAATACCTGCTGCGGCTCACCGAGCTGGAGGTCGCCGCACGCTCCGCCAATGCGGTGCAAACGCGCATCAAGAGTGCCGGTTTCCCGGTGCTGAAGGACTTCGACACCTTCGATTTCACCGCCGTGCCAACGCTCAACAAGCCCAAGGTGCTCGAACTGGCCCGCGGCGAATGGATCAGCGAACGCAGCAACGCGTGTCTGATCGGCAGCCCTGGAACGGGCAAAACACACGTCGCGGTTGCCTTGGGCCTTGCTGCTTGCCGTCAGGGAAAACGCGTTCGCTTCGTCACGGCCGGCGTCTTGGTGACGCAGTTGGAGGAAGCGCAGAAGCGTTACCAACTCGATCGTGTGCTCGCGCAACTGGATCGACTCGACCTCTTGATCTGCGACGAACTTGGCTACCTGTCGTTCAGCCGCGCGGGCGCCGAACTGCTGTTCCAGGTGTTCGCCGATCGCTACGAGCGACGCAGTTTGCTCGTGACCAGCAACTTGGCGTTCAGTGAATGGACGCAAGTGTTTCAAGGCGAACGGATGACAGCGGCTTTGCTGGATCGACTCACGCACCGTTGCCAAATCTTCGAGATGAACGGCGAAAGCTTTCGATTCCGCGAGTCGATGAAGACGAAGAAGAATCGCAAAGCCGAGCCGGAGCAGAGTTGAGCCATCGCGTGGGATACTGCCCTGGGGGCTCTGCCCCCAGACCCCCGGGATTTTTGCAGGCATGAACTCTGGTGTCCGATGGAAAAGAAGAGTCCTCCAGAAACGCAAGGTAACTGGAGGACAAGTTGGTACCATCGGCACACCGTCGGCCAGGCTATCCCTTGGTGGGTTGCGTCCCCGCAGAGCCCACCTCCGTTTCGCCTGGCCACGGCAAGGTAACGCAACGATTCGCGAGGAACAAGTGCAACCTCGCGGACCGGTCACGGGAGGCCGGTCAAAGAAGTGTACCCTTGAACCCCGGTGGGTCCGTTTTGCGCGCCGATGTGGGTCCCATTTGCGCGCCGATTACCAGACTTGGCGTCGGTCGCCACCTGGCCGAGCGCAATGCCTTCTTCGCTGGCCCAAGCGCTGACGATGTGCAGAGCACCGAGGTCTTTGGCGTGATCATGCGAGCGCCGATTCGTTTTGCCATCGATGGCCACGAGTCGCTGTAGGTTGCTGTCGTCCATCCCAATCGCGTCGGTGATCCAGTTTTGAAAACAGCGCTGAAAGGCTTCGGGTTTCAGAGCCAACAAAAGCCGACGAATGCAGTCGCGTGAGGGAATGCCGTTGGGCAACGTGAGATGCAGACTCAACCAATCCGCCTGAAGTACAGCCCAGCGATGAATCGCCGTCGGACCATCACACCCGCAGAGGATGCCGCAGACTGAAATCACGGCAATATCGACGAGAAGATGTTTGCGATTGCGTGTGTGCCTGGGGTCGGAGAGGGATTCGAAGTAACAGCCGATGGAACCGACATCAACGAGCTTCACCATGAGAGACATCCGTGTGATCGGCGACCGACCTCTGCGTATCAGAAGTGACACGCAGCAAGTCGATGGCCATGACTCACAGATATGGGAAAGGCCATCGTCGCGCAAGCCCCTCAAACTACCCAGTTATGCGCGCTGGCCGTGGCACTGGGAGCACGAGTTCGATACGCTGTGTACGCTTTTGGCCAATTCGTTGGTGGTGCATACCGACGAAACAAGCTGGAGCATCAACAGCGTGT
>JBEKRJ010000997.1:0-3270 GCA_049518835.1 Solirubrobacteraceae bacterium | reverse complement strand
AAATTATTCTAAGTCCCTAAATATGTCATGGGCATTTTGGCTCCTCAAAACCCAATGAAAATATTATTGTTAAATATTAACAGGAAAATTATTCTAAGTCCCTAAATATGTCATGGGCATTTCGGTTGATCAAAACCCAATGAAAATATTATTGTTTTATTATTAACAGGAAAATAATTCCAAGTCCCTAAATATGTCATGGGCACTTTGGCTGGTTAATTGCCAATGTATGATAATTTCAACAGGAAAATTATTCTTTGCTATGAAAATTGTAATAATTGAGCCCTTTTGATGCATTTTATGGAATTATAGGATATGTTAAACTTTGACCTAGATTTGCTATTTGGTAAAAATCTTAAGTGTAATTTCGAAATGATTATTGTTGTAAATGCCCCAAATAATTGTAAGAAGCCTATATTTTTTTGTTTTATAAATTTACCTTGAAAATTATAAAGTTCTGAATGTAGAAATTACCATTTAAAAAAAAATCAACATTAACCAAACCAAAATAAAGTAAAAAAGCTATCCTGTAAAAAAATATATCCAACTCAAACCTCAACAAGTAACTTAACTTTTTTAGTTTGATTTGCATTATTCATTTTGGAATTTTTTGTAGTGGTTCAGATTATATTTGAATTGGTAATATAATTATTTTATTCACTTCAAACAACTTTTGAATTGTGTTTCGCATGCCTAATATCCAAGCAGAAACAGTGGTAGGGGAACTTTTTTCTAATCAAATAAGGGTACTTTAAGTGCCTTGGGATTTTCAGATCTGTTTTTTCAATAAACCAACAACACATTCTGCTTGAAAAATCATCTCCATTTTACCCATCAAATCAAGTAGGGAAAAAGTCTACAATAAATGAAATACCACTCTGACTGAAAGACAGAAATATTTTTAACAACTAATGCTGGAATTACAATTATTATTTCAACCTAACTTAGCCAAACCAAACCTAAGTAAACCTAACCTAATGATAGAAAAACAGTCCAGTTAAAAAAAATATAATTAATTTGCCCTTTCAATTCATATGGCATTTTTTTCAAGGGGGCAACAAAATACCATTATTGAAACAAACCAGCTCCAACAAATCATGTTGATCTATCAAAAATGCTTCCATCAATAATTAATTAAACCTAACCTAGCCAAACCTAACCTAATCTAACCCGATGATAGAAAAACAGTCCAGGTTAAAAAATAAAATTATATTTGCCTTTTCAATTCAAGTGGCAGTTTTTCAAAAGGGCAACCATTATTGAAACAAACCAGTACACTATTTATAAACAACTATTTGTCAGCTCCAATGATTAATTGTTGATCGATCAACTAATGCTTCCAACCTAACCTAACCTAACCTAACCTAATTTAACCTAACCTTATGTCATTTAACCTAATGAAAATAATCTTTCTAGGTTAAAAAAATAAGTTTGGTTGCCCCTTTAAGTTGGGTGGCAATTTTAGAAGGGGAAATATGCAAATCAATTTCAATCAAAATTTAAATAGCTTGAGAAAAATCTGCAATCAAAAACTATCGGCTTGGGAAAAAAATTGATCTTGATTTCATTAGGGTAATATGTCAATTGAAAACAAAAACAAAAAAAATTGAATTTAATCAAAGGGTTATTAATTTCAATTCAAAAGAACAAAAAAACAGAAGAAATCAAAACATTATTATTTTTGCCCCTTAATTCAATGAGGGAAAAAAGTTTCTAGTTGAAAAAAGTTAGTAAGTTGGTAAGTAACTAAGTGTGTAGTAGTAGTAGTAGTAGTTTGAACACTAACTAACAAATTTCTGTAAATATGTAAAAAAAACACATAGATAATGATGCCCAACCATAATAATTTTCAGTTTGGAATGTCCATACCAACCTGAAAAAAAAATTCAAAGTCCTATTTCAACAAATAGTTTAAATACTAACTAAGCTGAAATTTTTCTAAGTCCCATTTCGACAGATAGTTTAAATACTATCTAACCTAAAAAATTTCTAAGTCCCATTTCGACAGATAGTTTAATTATTAACTAACCTGAAATTTTTCTAAGTCCCATTTCGACAGATAGTTTAAATACTATCTAACCTAAAAAATTTCTAAGTCCCATTTCGACAGATAGTTTAATTATTAACTGACCCAAAATTTTTCTAAGTCCCATTTCGACAGATAGTTTGCCAAAAACTTTGACATAAAAAAAGGGCAGCAAAAGCGAAACGCTCTTAATAGAGCGCGCTCTTGCTGCCCATTCTTTTCCTACCCTTGATTTAGATCGGACGACTTGTCTAGCTGACAAGACAAATCATCCAGTCAAAAGGGCTGAGTCTCAATAGATCGCAGTGTGGTAGCTGCTCTACCAAGTACGACACCCCGGCCGGTACATAAGTCGTCTACAGACGATTTGGGATCCCCACTCTGCCAAGTGAGTGACCGGGAGAGCCGAGCAGCGCTTTGGGCCGCCCGGCAAGGTTCCCGAGATCGGGTCGGAGTCCGAAGACTATCCTTCCCCGAGCAAAATAGGAGATCCAACGGTATCGTTGCCGTGACTAGACGGGATTCTGCCTTAGAGGCGTTCAGGCATAATCCCACGGATGGTAGCTTCGCACCACCGGCCGATCGGTACTATCGCAACGACGAGTCATCAGTAGGGTAAAACTAACCTGTCTCACGACGGTCTAAACCCAGCTCACGTTCCCTATTGGCGGGTGAACAATCCGACGCTTGGCGAATTCTGCTTCGCAATGATAGGAAGAGCCGACATCGAAGGATCAAAAAGCGACGTCGCTATGAACGCTTGGCCGCCACAAGCCAGTTCCTCTTTCTTCAAACTCCGAAATAAAGAGGATCGATAGGCCGACATTTCTGCTCCTCGCCCCGTACTGGAGGGAGAGGTCAAGCCAGCATTTGCCCTTTTGCTCTACGCGAGGTTTCCGTCCTCACTGAGCTGGCCTTAGGACACCTGCGTTATCGTTTGACAGATGTACCGCCCCAGTCAAACTCCCCGCCTCGCAATGTCCTCGGAGCGGATCGCGAAGGGGAACGAGCCCCGACGCTTGAGTCGAGAACACGGCCGCGCATCGCTGCGCGGCCGTACCCCGTGTAACCGAGTAAGCAGAGGAGCGATCTCCGTAGGAGTATTTCACGGGCGCCGCGAGGCTCCTCCCTATTCTACGCCAGAGATGCTCCGCCACAATAGGAGACTAGAGTCAAACTCAACAGGGTCTTCTTTCCCCGCTGATCTTCCCAAGTCCGTTCCCTTGGCTGCGGTTTCGCTAGAT
>JBEKRJ010000996.1:0-4438 GCA_049518835.1 Solirubrobacteraceae bacterium | reverse complement strand
AGGGTGATGGTAAATGTCTTTGCTCTGAACGGTACTGAAATTATATGCTCTCTCCCGTCATCGTCGACTCTCACGAATTCTGCTAGTACTACCATCGAGCACTTGGCATATCGTTTTTCTGCAGCTTCCAGAGTCAGTACGCTTACTATACGATCATGGTCCCGCCCTAGCGTCAGTTTGAGAGATGGGTATGGTGGTGTGTATACCCTTCGATATGTTCTGCAAGATCCGTTATAGAGCTCAAGAGATGGCATATTGCGATACTCTGGGTCGGGTTCGTGAGTGGCTATGTGGTCCCGGAGGAAATCCGGTGTTCGAAAAATAGCTCCACAGATTGCACAATCATATACCGGACCCCCTTCTGCATGGCGAGTCACAATGTGACGATCGCGATTATACCTACGGCGAAACAGTGCCGGACAGTGCGGACATGCATATTGAATACTTCTCTCCGGCGGTGATCTAAGATATCGCTGAGGTGGGGGTGGGGGTGTTGGAATAATTCTCTGATTCTGAGGTTGCTGTTGTGGAGGCGGTGGCGGTGGTGGCGGCACCGTCCTCTGCTGTTCATGATCATACCGCACATGCTGTTCTCTAATACAGGCTCGAACAAAACTCCTTGAGCAGTGCGGGCACTTGAAACGGTTTCTTTCGCTAGGACCGTCGGTAACGGAAACTCCATGTATTGTTGCCTCGTGCAGGCGTCTAGCATTGTATCCCGCAAAAACTTTAAGACAGTGATGACATTGTAGGGATTGACGCTGATTTGCTACAGGCGGATGCGTCGTTCTGATATGATGTCTGAGCTCTCTTTGCGTATCTAGAACATCTGAACACTTTCCGCAGGGCCAAGCGTTTACTCTCAAAGCTGCAGGCATCTCGCACGCTCGACGTGTCTCAGCATACTGTTTCAAATATCGGTTTTAGAGAGCGGTTTTAGAGAGTGCTAGCTAAGAGATCTCTCGAGAATGGCGGGGTCGCGGCTACTACGACGGAAGCAGCGGGACTGGACTACTAATCACTATCTGGAGAGTGTGTTGGGAAGGTGCCGCTTGAGACGTTTTCGCGGCGTGTATAGTTGCGATAATATTCCCAGACATATTGCCGAGCAGAAGTACTTTAGCATTATATGCAACTGGGACAGAGAAGGACGTCCTGGATCACACTTCGTTGCGATTATTGGTAGACCTGATAGGGTGTTATATATAGACCCGCTCGGTTTGGACTGTTATAATGAAGATATAAACGCATTCCTAGACACCGCCGCAAACTGTAAACTCTGGAAGCGTCCGATCGACGTGCAAGCTGTTCCGATGCAGGATATAATGAGCATGATGTGCGGATATCATTGCATGCTGGCTGTTCTCTACTTCGATCGGGATAATCATGGCATCATCATTGACGAATCAAGAAGTCGCGGCGGGTTACTCATGGATGAAGCGCAGTGCAAAAAGTATATTGTAAAGCTTATAAATATATACAAGACGGAGTAATACAAATATCAATAACGCTCTCGCTCAGGATTCTTAAAATCTCTATCTCCCATTAGATGATGTAGAGCCGTTATAAGTTGCCAGCCGGCACTAATAGGGATTGTTGCCCTGCGGAAGTCATTGTAGATGACTAGACAGTCCCGGCGAGACTGGCCCTCATCATCACCCTTAGCCCGAGTTATGTTGTCGCTATACCCTTCCCAACTCTCCACCCTTGCAAACCAGCATTCGGATACTCTGATGTTACGACCATACCAGGGAGATATGGGCTTCTCTATCACATAATTAAGGTCTACATAGCTAGTAGGGAGTGGGCGCGCTCTCCTCTCCTCTTTCTGCTCTGCAATACAAGCAGCGGCGGCCTTGGTAGGGTCAGTCTCTAGCTCAACGATCTGTCCATATTTCCGTAGCTGGTTCGGATCGCTTTTCTTTGTCACCCTACGATTTGCCGGAGCCTTCCGCACTCTAGTCTTCTTTGCCCCTGCTGATAGCGGTGGCGGCGACAACGGCATGCCAGCAATAGCTTCGGCCACGGCAGCATCCAAGGTTTCTGCAGGTGTAGGTTGCTTAGACGTCGGGATGTGCTGACCGATACTAGGTTGCTTAGACGCCGGGATGTGCTGGCCGATGCTCGCCGGATCTTCAATGCATGCGTCAGGCTGCATACCGCGTACCAAACCTTCTGCAAAGGATTGAAAATCTTCCCACTTCTCTGGTATGGTGGTGGGTACGCACATTGCCAGACGCCGTTGCAGTCTAGCAACCCGAAGCTTGTAGATGATTAGGTAAGGTGATGTGCATCCGATGTCAATATACCATTGTAAGGTACCCTTTTCGTCAGAAGTGAGGCTGTGCGAGAGGGAAGACTCGACACGATAACAGATCTGGGATGGGGAGAGCTTCTTCCCGTCGTCAGCATTCTTCCAAAGCTGCCCGTCTCTTTCGATGAATCTTGCGAGATGGTCCGCATAAGACGGTTTTTCTGGCGCACCAAGAGCTGGTGCTTCCGCGATGGATGTACCACAGGCTGCTGGTGCTTCCGCGATGGATGTACCACAGGCTATTGGTGCTTCCGCGATGGATGTACCACAGGCTGCAGAGACGTCGACGTCGCAGCCGAGATCCGGGAGAGAACTGGGGAGAGAGTCCTTAAGTAGATCCTTACAGATTTCATCCAGCTCGTCAACCCTGGCGTTACTGGTCAGCCCGTTGATCGCATCTTCTGCTCCTACCATGGACATGTCAAACCCTAAGTCTTCTACTCCATACGAATCGGGTTCTTGCACCGCTCTTCCTCCCAAAGGCTGCAGATCCCTTATCAGCCCTTCAGCAGCATTTTCAAAATCTTCTTGAGAAGGTAACTGGGGTGCGGACGTTTTCTGCTTCTTCTTCTCAGGCTCACCTCGCCTATCCCGCTTAGAAGCGGTGCTCTCTTTCTTGCGGCTGCGCTTGGCTGGCGGATCGCGAGTATCCTTGCCTACCACTGTATCAGCCTGATGCTGATTCATTATTGAAAACATGTTTGCTGGCTTCCCACGTCGGGGTGTAGATGAAGAATCTACAAAGGACATACCATGAAATATGCTGATAAATATAGATTTGTGGTGATGCTCTTACCGCATTTAGCAGGATTGATGACGGCAGTAGTGCTGCTAGAAACGCGAGGCATGTTGGAAATTGTCAGGATGGGAGAGTATCGTTACTCGATCGAGCTTGCTTTGATGACTGCGGAGGTGGGTCACTTGCAGACCCTTTTCTTATAGGTACTCACCACTGCTACAGCGAGAGCAAGAGCGAGATATAATTCTAGGGTACTGCTACCGGGCTACGCTGACACTTGCCATACCTATTTGCGGTAGCGGCTACTCAATGAGCCATCACCATCGCCATCCCTTTAAACAATTTGATGAGTCTACAGCGGTGGTGGCGGCTATCAATTACGGTTGGGACGGCGTCAAACAGGGCAGAATTGCTCTGACACCTTCTGTAGATGCCTAACTATCCAATTATCTGACGTTTCTTCTATAAATAGGAGTAAAAACCCGTTGCGTCGAAGGGTTTAAACAAACGGACTTTCTAGAGCAGCATACACCGTACTATAGATTTCTTTAATAATATATCTGGCCTCATCAAAGCTAGATGCATAAGTAACGGTATAATAGCCATATCTTGAGAGCGTAGCTTGGATAGCGTCATAGCTGATTTGTATTGAGTGCGGCGTGCAGTGTACTGTCCACCCATCCTCCTCTAACATCGCCGCGATTCTCGGCATCTTGTCTTCCTCCATATAGCACCACCCTGCAATATTAAACGTGTCGCGGTTCCCGTCACTACATATCCAGAATCTATCGGTGATGAGAGACATCCTTCCGCTACCGGCAATTACAGAGTACTGATACCAGTCGATGCCAGGCTGGCAAGATGATAACATTCTTCCTCATAGCAACGAATCTTGTACTCGCTGCAGTGCTTATGCTCAAGAATGGGTTGTTTGATGGCATCTAATCGGGCGGATTTCAGAGCTGAGTAAGCAAGCAAGCCAGCAAGCAAGCAAGCCAGCAAGCAAGCAAGAAAGCAAGAAAGCAAGCAATATGGATTGGTCAGAAAGAAAACCGCTGAGCTATGGCCGGCGCCGCTACTTCGCTTTTGGTTGGGGTCCTTGGGGCTGTACAAACTGTCCTAAACGAAGCTGGGTTGTGCCGTTTGTCTTATGCCAATGTGAAGGCTGTAGGGAAAGACCATCAACGTTGCAAACTCTATGTAGTAGACGTATTGCGGATCTGGGAGAGAACAGGTTGAGAACACTACGAGAAGTCCTGTTGGCAATACGTCTACCGCATTCTCTAAAGCTTGAGGTCCTGAGGCAAGCATATCGGACCGACGAGGACGAGGATTTATTTGATTACTGGATAGATATAGAGGAGTCCGTGTCTACGAGATCTCAT
>JBEKRJ010000995.1:0-3278 GCA_049518835.1 Solirubrobacteraceae bacterium | reverse complement strand
CGCGGCCATGATGCCGAGCTGATTGAGCGCCATGGCGGCGCCGAGCGTCAGGCCGACCTTGTCGGCCGGCGCGGTCTCGGCGAGGTAAGCAACCCACGGTCCGTACCAGCCGAGCCCGAAGAAGCCGAGCCACGCCGCGAGGACGGCCAGCGCCGGTTCTGGCGTTTGCGGCGGCACGAACATCAACAGCAGAACGCCGCCGGCGACCGTGATCATGGACAGCCCGAGCAGGCGAAAGCGCAGGCCCGGCGTGCGGTCGCTCGAAGCCGCAAGACCCACGCGGCCGAGGACGCCGGCCACCTGCGCCAATGAGAGAAAGACGGCGCCGCGGGTGAGCGCGATGTGCGCATGGTCGCGCAGATAGAGCATGAGCCAGGTGATGATGCCGTATTGCGCGCTGACCAGCGCCAGCCCGGCGATCATGGCGTTGCGCATCCACGGCTCGCGAAGGAGCGCAGCGACGGCCGCGAAGGTCAGCGGCGCGCGCTTGCCCGCGGCTTCGGTTTCACCGGGCGGCGGACGATAGATCAGCGCGAAGGCAAGCCCGCCAGCGAGCGCCGCGACGGCGCCGGCGACGAACGCCGCGCGCCAGCTCCACGCCGCCGCGACGGCCGGCAAGATCGCGGCCGCCACCGCGCCGCCGAGCGGCAATCCGGCCTGACGTATGCCCATCGCCAGGCCGAGCCGATCGCCGCGAAACCAGGCCGATACCGATTTGCTGCCGCCGGGCTGCGTCGCGCTGTAGCCGAGGCCGGCAACAAACAGCCACACCAACAGCATGGCGTAGCTGGCGCTGGTTGCGGCGAGAGCGAAGGCGGCGAAAAGAATGATGGCGCCGATGCCAATGATGAGCCGTTCACTCTTGCGGTCGAGCAGGTCGCCGACGAACAACAGCGAGAACAGCGGCGCCGCATAGCTTGCGGTGATGAGCAGGCCGGTCTCGGCGGCCGAAAGCTCAAAATCCCGCTGCAGGAAGCCGGCCAAGGCGGCAAGCCCGAGCAGCGCGAACGACGCCGTGGCCTGCGCCAACGTCGCCGCCGCGAGCACCAGCCAGCGGTATGTGGTTGTGGGTGGGGAGGTGATGGAGGCGCTCATTCCCGCGCCTCGCGGCAATGGGAAACACGCAACATGACGAGGCGTTCGCCGTCATAGACGTATCGAAAGACGTATCGCGCGTTCAATACCTCAAGCACGAGCTCCCGGTATTCCGGGCGTCCCTCAATCGCGCGGCCAATGAGAGGATGTTCGGAGAGAATGCGCGCCTTCAGCTTGATTTCAGCGGAAATGATTTTTGCCAGGGGCGGATGGCGATCGTGAAGGAAAGCGGCGAAGCGATTGAGATCGGCGAGCGCAGCAGCCGACCACTCAAGCTTCATTGGCCTTTCCAGGGCCGAAAGGCGGATGTTCCCCAGGTATCAAGCCAACGAACGACATCGTCGTGGGCAACCGTTGGCTCGCCGGCTTTGATGGCCGCCCATTGCCGATCAAGGTCGCGCAGTTCCCCCCCTGATAACTTCGCGGGCGCCTTCTCAAGACAAACCATTTCGGCCAACAGTTCACGCACCGACAGACCCACTTCGGCGGCGCGCGCCTCAAGCGCTGCAGCGGTTTCGACGTCGACTTCTATTTGGCGGACTTTGATGTTCATCACAGAAGCTTACCACGGACACGATGTGAGGCCAAAGACGTGGATGCCCGGCGCGAGGCCGAGCATGACGAACGCCGTGATCCGTCATCCCGAGGCGCGAGCGTCAGCGAGCCCTCGAAGGATGCATGGCCCGGGCCGTCGCCCTTCGAGGGCCGCCTCGCGGCCACCTCAGGGTGGCGGTTAGTTATCGAGAAAGCTGCGGAGTTTGCGCGACCGGCTCGGGTGCTTCAACTTGCGCAGCGCCTTGGCTTCGATCTGGCGGATGCGTTCGCGGGTCACCGAGAACTGCTGGCCAACTTCTTCCAGCGTGTGGTCGGTGTTCATGCCGATGCCGAAGCGCATGCGCAGCACACGCTCCTCGCGCGCAGTGAGGGAAGCGAGGACGCGCGTGGTGGTCTCGCGCAAGTTGGCGGCGATCGCAGCCTGATCGGGCAGGATCGCGTTCTTGTCCTCGATGAAATCGCCGAGGTGCGAATCCTCCTCGTCGCCGATCGGCGTTTCCAGCGACAGCGGCTCCTTGGCGATTTTGAGAACCTTGCGCACCTTCTCCAGCGGCATGCCGAGCTTTTCCGCGAGCTCCTCGGGCGTCGGCTCGCGGCCGATCTCGTTGAGCATCTGCCGACTGGTGCGCACGATCTTGTTGATGGTCTCGATCATGTGCACAGGGATGCGGATGGTGCGCGCCTGATCGGCGATCGAGCGGGTGATCGCCTGGCGAATCCACCACGTGGCGTAGGTTGAGAATTTGTAGCCGCGGCGATATTCGAATTTATCGACCGCCTTCATCAGGCCGATATTGCCTTCCTGGATGAGGTCGAGGAACTGCAGGCCGCGATTGGTGTATTTCTTGGCGATGGAGATGACGAGGCGCAGGTTCGCTTCCACCATTTCTTTCTTGGCCTGGCGTGCCTCGCGCTCGCCCTTCTGCACCATGTGCACGATCTTGCGGAATTCGCCGATCTCAAGTCCGGTCTCGGTGGCGAGCGCATGGATCGACGTGCGCAGCTCTCTGATGCGGTCCTTGTCGCGAGCGACGAGATTCTTCCAGCCCTTGGCTGAAAGCTTGGAGACGCGGTTGAGCCAGCGCGGGTCGAGCTCGTAGCCCTGATAGTTTCGCAGGAAGTCGTCGCGGGCGACGCCGTGGCTTTCGGCAAGCCGCATCAGCCGGCCTTCGTGGCCGACCAGTTGTTTGTTGATGCCGTAGAGAATCTCGACCAGCCCGTCGATCTTGGCCTGATTGAGCCGCAGCGACTTGACCTCCTGGATGATCTCATCCTTGAGCTTCTTGTACTTGCGCTCCTGATGCGGCGTGAGCGACTCGTTGTGCAGCTTGCCCTGAATGTCCTGCTCCTGCAGGCGGCGCAGGCGCTTGAACAAGTCGGCGATGTTGTCGAAGGTCTCCAGCACCTTGGGCTTGAGCTCGGCCTCAATGGCGGCAAGCGACATGGAGTTTTCCATATCGTCTTCGTCATCCATGTCGGCGTCAGCGATGGCGGCGGCCTCGCCGGGGTCGCGCTCCTCGCCGTCGCCCGCCGGCTTGAACGGGGTCGCGGCCGCCGGCGCCGAAGGCGGCGCCACGGCCTGCGGCGGCTGGAAGCCGCCATTGACGTTTACGCCATTGCCGCCGGAC
>JBEKRJ010000994.1:0-6512 GCA_049518835.1 Solirubrobacteraceae bacterium | reverse complement strand
CGATTTCTGGTCGACATATTCAGAGGTCCTCGAGGAACTTCAGTAGAGCGTCTGGGGGTCGGTAGCGGCCGGGTTTGGCGTTGAGGGGTTGGGCACGGTCGATGGCCTGTTGTTTGTGCTCCATGTCGGCGTGGAGGTAGATGTTGGTCGTCGAGATCTGTTCGTGTCCGAGCCACAGGGCAATCACGGTGACGTCGTTGCCGGCGAGCAGGAGACGCATCGCCGCGGTGTGACGTAGCGTGTGCATCGTCACGTGTTTCGTCGTGATCGATGGGCAGTTCTCGCCGGCGGTGGCAAGGTGGCGGGCGAGGCGTCGTTCGATCGCGTCGCGGCTGAGGCGGCTGCCGGTTGTGGTCGGGAACAATCGATCGCCGGGGGCAGCGTCGCGTTCTTTCAGCCAGGCCTTGAGCACGGTGCGACTGGCTGGGACCAGCGGGGTTCGCCTCTCCTTGCGGCCCTTCCCGATCGTATGGACGTTCGCGCCCGTCCCAAGCGTGACATCGGTGCAGGTCAGGTCGGCGAGTTCGGAGATCCGCAGGCCGGCCTGGATCGTGAGAACGAACATGGCGTGGTCGCGTCGGCCGGTCCAGGTGGTCTGATCACACGCGGCGAGGAGCGCGTCGACCTCGGGCTCGGTCAGGTAGGTGACGAGGTTCCGTTCGGTCGTCTTGTGCGGGATCGCGAGCACGCGTTGGATCGAGGCGGCATGCTCGGGGTGATGCAGCGCCAGATATGCGAACAGCGAGTGGATCGCCGCCAGGCGGTGGTTGCGGGTCCGCACGCTGTTGCCGCGAGCTTTCTCGAGATGGTCCAGGAACGCGGCGATCAGCGGCGCGTCGAGCTGGGCGATGTCCAGCTGGCTCGGTTTCGTTGCGGCTCGCGTGGTGGCGAATCCGAGCAACAGGCGGAATGTCTGGCAGTAGGCGGCGATCGTGCTCGGGCTCGCGCCACGCTGTGTCCCCAGCCGGTCTGTGAAATAGGCCTGCATCGCGGGCGCGAGTGCGCTCATCGTGCACCTCCGAATCGGTCGGCCAGGCGGTCAGCGGCGAGTGCCATCAGCTCTGGCGAAGCGGACAGGTACCAGTACGTATCTGACGGGCTGACATGCCCGAGATAGGTGGACAGCGTCGGCATGCACTCGTCCACGTTCACTCCGGAGCGGTACCAGCCGATCAGAGTGTTCACAGCAACCCGGTGTCGAAGGTCGTGGATCCGCGGGTGAACCCTTCTGGGTACGAAGACCGATCCGAGTCATGATCTCCCTAAACGTCGTTTGCAGACCAACCGCCAGCACCGGGGTGCCGGCGCTGGAGAGAAAGAACGCGTGCGACCGTGGAGCTCGGATCAGCCGATCTCGTTCAGAGGCATAGCGGCGCGATGCGTCGCTGCTGGTCGGGTGCAGGGGCACCAGTCGCTCCCGGTCGCCTTTCGCTTTGCGGATCGTGATCACACCGACGTCGAGATCGACGTCCTCGCGCTCGAGCGCGAGCGCTTCCCCGATCCGCATGCCGGAGACGGCCAGCAGCCCGAACAGCGCCTCGTAGCTCGCCGCGCGCATCGGGTGACGCAGCCGCCGTGCCTCGGCCAGCAGACGACAGATGTCCTGCTCGGAGGACAGGTATGGGGTGGCGCGCTGGCGGCGATGGGGAAAGATGTCGGACGGCGGGATCTCGGTGCTCGGGTCGAGCGTGTGCAGATACGGGGCGAACCCGCGCGCGACCCGCAGCCGCTTTGACCAGTGGTTCGGATGCACCCCGACCGGCAGTCGCGCCCACCGGACCGCCAGCTCGATGCTGACCGTCTCAGCGCCGGCCGCTTCGAGGTAGGCCGCCATTTGCCCGAGGAGCCGCCCTTCCTCTTTGAGCTTGAACCCGAGCGCGCGACGCAGCCGCAGGTACTCATCGACCTGGGCTTGCAAGGGCGCTCATCGCTGCACTCCTGCGGTGCCTGCGGTCGGCCACGGCGCCGCCAGCGCTCGCAGCCGCTCGACATCAACACGCGCGTAGCGTGCAGTGCTCTGCAGGCTTCGATGCCGCAGCACCTGCCCGATCCGCAGCAGCGGGACATTGGCCCGGACCATCTCGCACGCCGCAGTGTGTCGCAGCCGATGCGAGCCGACCTCCGGAATCCCGGCACGCCGGCACGCCCGACGGACCGTTGAGGCGACCGTCCCGGACGCGATCGGCACATACGGCGCTTTGGACCGCACGAACACCTCCCGGCATGCACTTTGTGGCCGGCCCCACAGCAGATACGCGGCGATCGCCTCACCAACGTCGGTCGGGACGGACATTCGATACTGCAGAGCTATGTGACGGCTCTGCGGATTCGCTGGTAGTCACACACCCGTTTCACCCGCTGCATGGGCAGCGTGTGCACGTTCTGCGCGTGTGCCGCTACCGCGCCGGGCGCAGGTATGTGTGTGACGGGGGCGTGTTCGGCAGGCTGACGCTGCCCGAGGACGCGACCGATCGCGGCCCGGAGCCGCTCGAGCGGCTGCTGAGTGCGGAGGTGCTGGTCGAGGCGGCCGCGCTGGTCGCGGTCCTCGGCACTGAGCGGGAGGTGCGGTGATGAGTGCGCCGAGCTCCAGCGGTGACCGCGTTGTGCCGGCGCTCGCGCGTGAGCTCGCCGCCCGACTGTCGGCGTTGTTCGAGCGCGACGTCGAGATCGTTAGGCGGCTGAACGACGCCCAGCGCCGGGTGAGAGAGGCCAACGAGCGGCTCTGGTCGGGGCTCGCACCCGACGCGTTCGGCCTCATCTACGACGGCATCGGGCCCGCCGGCTCAAGCCAGATCGCGGCGCTAATAATGGACAACGCGCGCGATGCCGAGACCGCGGTCCTGGGCGCGCTGCAGCAGATCCATTGGTCAATCCACCGTGGCTTCTGCGAGTACCAATCGGCGTGCGAGGAGCGGCGCCAACTCGCCGTGGACGTGGGCGAGATCACCGCCAAGTTCATCGAGGTTCTCTGTGGCGCCGGCTTCAGCGAGGACGACGCGCGTGCGGCCAACGTGCACGAGCTCGCTAGGCCAGCGATCCGATGAAGGGTTGGTGAGCCTGGTGGCGAATCATCATCAGGGCGATGACAGAGGTGAAACTCAGCGAGTTGAGCGTCGCGCAGCTGCGTACGCGCAGGCGGCGACTGGTCGGTGCAGTATCGGGTCCCGAGCGGACGTTGCGGGGGGCGCTGCTGCACGAGTCACGGCGCTGCTCGAGCGAGGGGTGCCGCTGCCGGCGGGGCGAGCTGCACGGCCCCTACACCTACCTGGCGGTCTACCTCGCCGGCCGCAGCCGGATGGTCTACGTCCCCCAGGCGCTGGCCGAGCTCGCCACCGAGCACGTGGAGCTCACGCAGCGCAACGAGGCGCTGCTTGGCGAGATCTCGCAGATCAACCTGGAGCTGCTGCGGCGGCGGGCGCTGGAGTGAGCGGTGAGCGAGGACCTGCCCGCGGCGGCCGCGGCCGTCGCGAACATGCTCCAGTCCGTGCTTGCGCTGGGGGCGGGCGATCGTGAGCGGATCGCAGAAGGTCCAGAGCGCGCATCTCAACCGGTTGGCGATCGTCTATCTGCGCCAATCCTCGCCGCGTCAGGTGCGCGAGAACGTCCACTCGACCGAGCGCCAGTACGCGCTCGCCGAGAAGGCTGCACAGCTCGGCTGGGAACCGGCGCGGATCCTGACCGTCGACGCCGACCTGGGCATCTCCGGCCGCGGCACGCACGCACGCGAGGCGTACAAGGAGCTGGTCGGCCGTGTGTGCCTGGGTGAGGTCGGCGCGATCTTCGGCCTGGAGGTCGCGCGGCTCGCGAGAAACAACGCGGAACTGCTACGGCTGCTTGAGTTCTGCACCGTGACCGACACGCTCGTCGTCGACACGGACGGGATCTACGACCTCAAGGACTTCAACGACCGCACGATCCTGGGCTTGAAGGCTCAGTGGTCCGAGGCCGAGCTGCACATCATGGGCTCACGCCTGCAGGGCGCCAAGCGCCACGCGGCCGAGCGGGGCGGGCTGCGCCTGCCACTCCCGATCGGCTACCTCTACGACGAGGAGGGCAACGTGATCATCGACCCCGACGAAGAGGTCCAAGCCGCGGTCACCGACCTGTTCAAGGCGTTCGCGCAGACCGGCTCCGCCTACGGGGTCGTCGGTGTCTTCACCGACAGGTGTCTTCACCGACAGGCTGTTCCCCAAACGCGAGCACGCTGCCCCGTGGACTGGCGAACTGCGGTGGGAGCGGCTGCGCTACTCACGCGTGCGTCAAGCGCTGACCAACCCCTGCTACGCCGGCGCATACGCGTTCGGGCGCCACCGCTCCCGCCGCGCGGTCACCCCCGACGGCACGATCGTGACCAAGAAGGCCGCGCTGCCGCGCGCCGAGTGGGCGGTCCTGATCCCCGACCACCACCCGGCGTACATCAGCTGGGATGCGTTCCTGGCCAACCATGCGCGCCTGGCCGCCAACCACACGAGCAAGGGCGAGCGCCCCGCGCGCGAGGGTTCCGCGATCTGCCAGGGGATCGTGAGCTGTGGCTCGTGCGGGCGCACGATGGGCACGCACTATCAGCGCGGGACGATCGGCTACAAGTGCTCGCGCTCACGCCTTGAGCACCTCAACACGCCCGCCTGCCGCGAGGTCAAGGCCGCTGTCGTCGACGAGCTCGTCGCCCGCCGGCTGTTTGCAGCGCTCGCACCGGAGGAGATCGCGCTCGCGCTCGCCGCCACCGACGAGGTGACCGAGCGCCACGCCCGCGCCAGCCGCGCGCTCGAGCTGCGCGTCGAGCGGGCCCGCTATGAAGCGGTCCGCGCCGAACGCGCGTTTCATGCCTGCGAGCCCGACAACCGCCTCGTCGCCCGCACCCTCGAGACCCGCTGGGAGGCCAAGCTCCGCGAACTCCGGGACGCGGAGGCGGAGCTCGCCGAGCAGGCCACGCCGGCGCCCGAGCCATCGCGCGAGCAGATCGAGGCGCTGGCGCACGACCTGCCCGCGCTATGGGCCGCGAACAGCACCTCCGACAAGGACCGCAAGCGGCTGCTACGCGCGTTCGTCAACGACGTCACGATCACCTTCCAGCCGCATGGCGACGAGCTCACGGTCGGGATCCGCTGGCGCTCGGGCGCCTGCGAGCGCCACACCGTCAAGCGGCCCGAGCGCGATTGCATCCCGCGCACCACGCTCGAGCTGATCACACGCCTCGCCACGGACCACAGCGACGCAGAGACCGCCGCCGAGCTCCAAGCCGCCGGCCTGCGTACCCCCCGCGGCCGCCAGTTCAACGGACCCGCCGTCAAATCAGTACGCCACCGCCACAAAATCCCCTTGGGTCCGTTTCACCGCGACGAAGAACTGCGCCCGCCCACGATCGCCAAGCGCCTTGCCATCTCAGAGAGCACGATCTACGACTGGATCCGCCACGGCAGGCTGCAGGCCCGCCGCGGCCCGGGCGGACGGCTGTGGGTCCAATTCGGGCCAGACGTCGAGCAGGACTGCCGCGAGCGCATCGCGAACTCAGGCCACATCCACACAAAAACCACAGACAGGTGCACGGGAGGTGCAGTATGAGACGACCGTCGGCAACGGCAGGCGGTCCTCGCGAGCGGCCTTGCCGCGAACGACCAGCTCACCGGCCCGCCAGTCGATGTCATCAAGCCGCAGGCCAGCCAGCTCGCTGCGACGTAACCCCAGCCGCAAGAGCGTGATGATGATCGCGTAGTCCCTGCGCCCGAGCGCCTGGCGGCGGTCACAGGAGCACAACAGCGCGCGAGCGTCAGCGCTGCTGATTCCCCTCGGCAACGACGAGGTCGAACGCCCGCGCACAAGCAGCGCCGCCTGCGAGAGATCCGAACCGATCATCCCTCAACGAAGCAGAACCCAAGGAACGCTCGCATCCCGTTGACGAAGTTCTGCGTCGCGCTGACCGACACCCGCTCGGACTCGCGTACCACCGCGGCCGTCACGTCACCCACGACCACCCCGGACAACTCGCGCTCCAGCGCCAAGCCGTTGACGAACCGGCGCGCACGCCGAATACAACGCGACAGTACCCATCGCCAACCCCCGCTCGGCAACAAGGTAGCGCTCAAACGAGCCAAAAGTTGGTCCCTCTGGGTGCTCGGCACCGCGGGCTCCTCCGCCGGCAGCACCCCGAGCTCGCGCACCGCATCGAGCAGGCACCTCAGCCCCGGGCGCGACCAGTACGCGCGGTAGCGCCCCTCCGCGCGCTGCCAAGCCATGAACTCCACGACACGCGCCTCGCTCACTTCGCTGACACTCAGCCCATTAGCGTCCAGCCACCGACTGAACCGCGCGACCTGACGAACCTCACAGACGGCCGAGCGCACCGTATAGCCACGGCGGCGCAACTCTTCGCGATACGCACCCTCAAACGGAACCAGCGGCCCCGTCATCAACACACCACTGACCCTGCTCATCGGCCTAACCATCCTGCTCCTCTTTGTCCCGATACCCGAGCAAGAAGGATGACCACAACCACTCGCGTTATGCCGACCTAT
>JBEKRJ010000993.1:0-2736 GCA_049518835.1 Solirubrobacteraceae bacterium | reverse complement strand
CGATCCACGCCCCGCTCCACACGTACCGCTCGACGGTGGTCATCTATCAGCTCTGACCGCCCCAACATTTCGCCCCTGCGTCCGGCAAGCGTGTGCACCGTGCCAGCCTGGCGGGCGAGCCGCAGGATGAGCCATCCCGGGTTTCGCGGAGACCTTGAAACGAGGATTTCGGTCCTCGAGAGAGGAACTCCATTTCATGCCACGACCGAGGAAGTATCCCGAGGAGTTGTTGGAGCGAGGCGCGCGGCTGGTGTTCGAGTCCGGCCGGCCGATCGCGCATGTCGCTGCTGACCTGGGCGTCCATCCGGAGGCGTTGCGCAAGCGCGTGCGTCGGGCGGAGGCGGACGCGGGTGGGCGGCGTGAGCTGTTGAGCTCGGGCGAGCGCGAGGAGCTCGTCGGGTTGCGTCGTGAGGTCAAGCAACTGCGCCGCGCGAACGAGATTCTAAGGGCGGCGAGCGTGTTTTTCGCCGGGGAGCTCGACCCGACCCGATCGAAGTGAGCGCGTTCATCCAGGAGCGCAAGGCTGACTTCGGGGTCGAGCCCATCTGCCAGACCCTGGGCGTATCGGCGTCCGCGTACTACCAGCGCCACAGCGGCCCGCCGTCGCGTCGGGCGGGGGCCGACGAGCGGCTGCTTGCGGAGATCCGTCGCGTGCATCAGGCCAACTACGAGTGCTACGGCTCGCGGCGGGTGTGGAAGGCGCTGCTGCGCGAGGGGATCCTCGTCGCGCGCTGCACTGTCGAGCGGCTGATGAGCGCCAACGCGATCCAGGGCGCCAAGCGCCGCGGCAAGCCGTGGCGTACGACGACGCCCGACCCAGCCGGCGCCGACGCGCCGGACCTCGTCGAGCGCGACTTCACGGCGCTGGCGCCTGACCGGCTGTGGGTCGTGGACTTCACCTACCTACGCACGTGGGAGGGCGTCGTGTTCTTCGCGTTTGTAATCGACGTGTTTTCGCGGATGGTGGTCGGCTGGCAGCTGGCCTGCCACATGCGCGACACGCTCGTGCTCGACGCGCTGAGGATGGCGCTCGGGCTGCGCGCGCCGGGCGCGGACGTCGCGCTGGTGCATCACTCAGACCGCGGCGCGCAGTACACATCAGACGACTACACGCAGACGCTCGACGACCACGACCTGGCCCGCTCGCTCGGCTCGACGGGTGATTGTTATGACAACGCGCTCGCCGAGAGCTTCGTCGACAGCTTCAAGACCGAGCTGATCTCAGACCGCGTCTGGCGCACCCACGAGCAGGCCGAGCTCGCGATCGTCGAATGGGTCGGCTGGTTCAACCACGTCCGCCTGCACTCCTCGCTCGGCGACATCCCACCGATCGAGCACGAGCACAACCACGCCGCCGCGCACCCGCAACACGCCCACTCGCCCTCAACGCCCCGATCGCGGCCAACGGATCGGTCATAGCGACCTCGCCAAAACCCGCAGACGGCTCTAGCACGCCGCTGATTCTCCCCGCCGGCGCGGTCCAGCATGCAAACGGCTGGCGATGAGCAGCGTCAGTCGACGCCAGCGAGCGCACCAGCCGAAAAATTGGCGGCTCCGAACGGCAACGAAGCGACCGCAACCGCGCTTCCGCCTATGGAAATGACGTCCTATGGACAACCCCCCGAACCGCTCAGGCAGCAACGGACCGCCTCGCGGGGTTGCCCACAGGACTTGGACAACCCCCCGGGGCTCCAGAAGAACGGACTGCCGCCGCGGGTTGCCCACATTCCCACAGGCGACTACTACTACGGGTTGGGAGAATCAAACTGAAAGACTCAAACAACGACAAGTCAACGACAAGTCAACGACCGAGGAAACCACCTAACCAGTCTCCGTCAAACCCGGGATGGTCCACACTGCCGCCTGCTGGTCGTCCCCGTCGGCGGGGCGCGGGGGCATGTGGCGGTAGAGGGTCGCGACGCTGACCCCGAGCGCCTCGGCGATCTGCGCCATCGCATGGTCGCGCTCGCGCATCGCGCAGGCGGCCGCGACCTTCTCCGCCGTGAGCGATCGCGGCCGGCCGCCGACGCGGTTGCGGGCGCGGGCAGCGGTAACACCCGCCCGGGTGCGCTCGCGGATAATCTCGCGCTCGAACTAGGAAAGCGCCCCAAAGATGTGAAACGTCAAGCGCCCGCCCGCGCTGGTGGTGTCGATCTCCTCGGCCAGCGACCGCAACGCGATCCCGCGCTGCTGAAGCGTCTCGACGAGCTCGATCAGGTGCTTGAGCCCGCGGCCGAGGCGGTCAAGCGCCACACCACCAGCGTGTCGCCGGTCGCGAGGAACTGCACGCACGCATCGAGCTGTGGCCCGTGCTTGAGCGATCCGCAGCCGACATCCTCAAAGACGCGCCGGCAGCCCGCCTGCCCGAGCGCGTCGAGCTGCCGGTGCAGGTTCTGCTCGTCGGTCGAGACGCCCGTGGGTAAAAACCAGTATCACAGAGGCGGGGTTCGGACACGGACGCGGTGGCGCAGGCATTTGCAGACGCTGGCGGGCCCAAGGGTGCGCGCGCTCTTGACACGACGTGAACAGTGTCCATATAGTGAACACCTAGTGCACGGCATGGCCGTGCTCCGCAGCACGCACCTGCGCGACTTCGACGCCGATTTCGACTCGCGGCAGCGGCTGGCGCCCGACCGCCTGATCGCGAGCTGGGCTCCCGACCGAGGAAGGGGTGCTCGCGGATTGCAGCGTTGGCGGGAGCGCGCGCCGGACGAGTGCCGCGATGCGCAGGGCGAT
>JBEKRJ010000992.1:0-4481 GCA_049518835.1 Solirubrobacteraceae bacterium | reverse complement strand
GCGGGTCATCTCGGCCTTGACGTCTGCGATGAACGTGTCTTTGTCGGCGGTAAGGCTGGCCCACACGCGCTTGTGGCTGGCCCGCACGCGCGGCTGGCGCTCAGGCCGCTGGTCGGGGGAGAACAGGCTGTCGAGCACTTCCTGCGGGGTGCGCACGAGCGGTGGCTGGTTGTGCACGGCGGCGACCGTTGCCATCCGCTTCTTGTTGGCCTTCTGTCCCTTCCCGCGACGCACGACGCGCAGCGCGCGCTCTGGCTTGACCATCGGGATGCCCTTGCAGTCGATCGCGCCGATCAGGATCTCGCCCTCCGCCGGCGTCACCTCGGCCGCCGGGCGCTCGACGTAGAAGTCCTCGAAGTCGACGGCCGCCTCGCGCACCAGCTGCTCGGCCGCGCGCTTGGGGACCTTCAGTCCGGTCGTCTCGCTCATCAGCGCAAGCGCCTCGTCGAACGGGGAGCACACGACCATCCGCAAAAGCCGTCGCTGACACTCGTAGCTGTAGATCCGCCGCGGCAGGCGCAGCTCGGAGTCGAGCGGGTGGATCGCCTGCTGTCCTGGCGCGCCGTACCCCATCCGCCTGACGGAGATCTCGCCGACCAGCGTCAGCACCGGGCGGGTGTGACGGCGCTTGTAGGAAAGCCGCGTGGGACCCTCAGGGCCTTGCACGATGATCGCCTGCCCGACAGCACCATCACCGCGCTGATCGATCTGCGCCTGCAGCGCACGCCGCGCCAGCTCCCGGCCCCGGCGCTCTGACCCGCGCTCGAGCTCGCCGAGCCCAACGCGCGCTCCCAAGCCACCCTCCAGGAAGCGCTCAAGCTCGGAGAACGCCTCGCTCGCCGAATCGGACCGGTCGTCCATTGCGAGCGTCCAGTATGGTACTGGACGATGACGGAACGCAGACCCTCGCCCAAGCCGACAGAGCACCGCCTGGAGCGCCTGCGCTCCGACTACGAGACCGCCAAGCGAAAGATCACCGAGGTCGGCTTCACCTGCGAGGGCTCACTCGTCGAGCGCTACACGACCTGCAACAACCCCAACTGCCGCTGCCGCGATCTTCAGCAGCGCCACGGCCCCTATTGGCAGCTGTCCTGGAAAGAGGACGGCAAGACCCACTCCAAGCTGATCTCCGCCGAGGACGCCGCGCTCTACAGACAGTGGATCGACAACCGTCGCCGGCTCGAGGCAGCGCTCGAGCAGATGCGCGACCTCTCCCGCCAGGCCGGCGAGCAGATCCTCGCAAGCCAAGGCCGACCCTTCCACGGCCCCAAGCGCCGCCCCCAGCGCCGTCGCTCAGCCGGCTAGAAGCTGCTCAAACCTGGGGATATCCCGATATCCCCAGGTTTTGTGCACCTCAACACGCCGATACCCCGCCCAAAAACCCGGGATTACCAGACACTTCCCACTCGTTCTGAAATAGCCACGCCCGAATTATTTGCAGTGGTCGTGGTTTCCCCTGCTCAGGGCGGGGTTCGTTGTCGCTTCACTTCGGATAATCAGAGCTGGTCGAGAAAGGCGATCACAGCATCGCTGGGTTGGCATCGGCCGGGAGCAGTCCCGGTCGGGGTGATGCGGTTGATTGCTTCCTGCTTGATCGTGTTGTCGGCGTGCAGGTAAACCTCGGTGGTCGAAGCGCTCTCATGTCCGAGCCACAGAGCGATCGTGAGGATGTCCACCTTCTTGGCTCTCAGCAACATCGCATTCGTGTGTCTGAGCACATGGGGAGTCACTCGCTTGCCCGCGAGTGATGGGCACTGGATCGTCGCGGTCGCGACGTGCTTGTCGAGTAGCCAGGCAACCCCGCGCGGTGTCAAGGGATCGCCTTGTCGAGTTGGGAATACCGGGTCAGCGGGATCGCCCTTGCGCTCGCGGAGCCATTCGCGCAGGATCGCGACGGTCTCGGGGGTCAGGCTTGCCGTTCTGGTCTTGCGTCCCTTCCCGATCACGCGGCAGTGCGCACCGGGCCTCTTGAGGCTCACGTCCTGCAGGCGCAGGCTGGTCACCTCGGAGACCCGCAGCCCGGTCATGATCGCTGTCAGCAGGAGCGCGTGGTCACGCCGTCCGAGCCAGCTGGCGCGGTTCGGGGCGGCGAGCACCGCCGTGATCTCGGGCACGTCGAGGTAGCAGAGCAGCGGACGGGTGTGGCGCTTGGTGGGGATCTCGATCACGCGTGCGATCGTGTGCGCATGCTCGGGGTGACGCAAAGCAGAGAATCGGTAGAGCGAGTGGATCGCCGCCAGACGCGCGTTCCGGGTCCGGGCGGTGTTCCCGCGCTCGTGTTCGAGGTGATCGAGGAACGCGGAGATCAGCGGGGCGTCGAGGTCGGCGAAGTCCAGCTTGGACGGCTGCTTGCCAGTGCGCTCGGACGCGTAGCGCAAAAGCAGCTTGAGCGTGTCGCGGTATGCGGCGATCGTCCGCGGGCTCGCGTCCTTCTGATTGATCAACCGCTCGACGAAGAACGCCTCGAGCGTCGGGGCGAGCGCGGTCATGACTGCGCTCCGAGCAGTCCGTCCAGGCGCGCGGGCTCGAGCAGTTCCGGGACGGCTTGGAGGTACCAGTACGTGTGCTCGGGCTTGGCGTGGCCGAGCATGGAGCTCAGCTGCGGCAGCTTCGCGTCGACGTTCTCACCGTCGCGGTACCAGTCAAGGAGCGTCGCCACGGCATAGGAGTGGCGAAAGTCATGAGGTCGGGGTCTGGCTCGTTGACCGTGCCCCTCGAGTCCGACTTGGCGGATCAGCTGCGGGAAGGTCTTGTGGACCACCCACTTCTGCAGTCGCTCGCCGATGGTGCAGACGAAGAACGCTGGGCTTGCCGGGTCGGGCCAGTGGCGGTCTCGGAGGCGGGCGTACTCGGTCAGCGCATGGGTGCTGCTCGGATGCAGCGGCACCTCACGCCACTTGTCGTCCTTGCCGTGGACGCGCAGCACGCCATCGTCGAGGTCGACGTCGTTGCGGTCCAGGCCGAGCGCCTCGCCGAGCCGCAGCCCGGTCGCGGCGAGCAAGCCGATCAGCGTGCGGTGCGTCGCGCCCCGCACCGGCGGCTGCAGCGCAGCGGCTGCGTCCATCAACGCCTGGACCTCGGCCGGCGAATAGATATACGGCGCGAGCCGCTGCGCCCGGGCGGGTAGCAGATCTCTGGGTGGGATCTCGGTCCGCGGGTCGATCGTCGCGAGATACCGTGCGAACCCGCGGATCACTCCGAGCCGGGCCGCCCACCAAATCGGCTTGGCGTCCTTCGGGAGCGGCGCCCACCGGACGGCCAGCTCGATCGTGACAGTGTCCACGCTGTTGCGCTGCGCGAAGTCAGCGAAGTCGTGCAGCAGCAGCTTGTGGCCGTAGAGCTGATAGCCGAGACTGCGCCGGAGCGCCAGATAGCCATCGACCGCGTCCCGCAGCGAACTCATGACGCGCCCCCCGGCCATGGCCGCGCGAGTTCCCTGAGCGAGCGGCGGTCGACCTTGGCGTAGATCATCGTGGTCGCGAGCTGGCGGTGTCGCAGCACCTGCGCGACCTCCGGCAGCGACCCGCCCGCCCGCAGCAGCTCGGTCGCGGCGGTATGCCGCAGCCGGTGAGCGTGCACCACCGGCAACTCGGCGCGAATGCACGCGCGATGCACGATCCCCGTGACCGTGCCCCCAGTCAGCGCGCAGAACGGGGCGCGGGCGAGCAGAAACACCGCCCGCGACCTGCCCTGCTGTGGACGGCGCCGCAGATAGCTGACGATCGCCTCCCCAACGTCGACGGGCAGCGGCAGCATCGCGAGTCGTGCTCCTTTACCGCGGACCTGGAATTCGCCGCGGCGCCAGTCGATGTCCTCGAGCTCGATCGCGGCGACCTCGCCCGCGCGCAGCCCAAGCCGTGCGAGCAGCAGCAACACGGCGTAATCGCGACGGCCGACCGTTCGCCGGCGATCACAGCTCGCCAGCAGTCGCGCGACCTCCGCTCGTGAGAGGCCGAGCGCCAGATTGTGATCGCGGCGGAAAGCGACCGTCGGGACCGCCCACTGCAACGGCGTCGGGATCACGCCCGCGACGTGCAGGTAGCGCAACAGGCCGCGCAGCCCCTTGATCAGATCCCGGGCGCCGGAGACGCTGCGCTTCGGGCACTCAGACGCCAGGAACGCGCTCACATCCCGCGCCGCCAAATGCCCCAACCCCAACCCCAATCCGGCTCCGAGCTGCTCGCGCTCTGCCAAGAACAACCGCGCGACTCGCCCGTGGTTCTCGATCGTGTGCGCGACCAGCCCACGCTCGCCGGCCAGATACCGTCGATAGTCGTCCAGCAGCCGCTCGACCGGTCCCTCCGGCACCACCGCCGCAGGCGCCGCGATGACGCCGGCTTCGCGCAAGTACGCGAGCGAGACGCGCAAACTTCGAGGCGAGACCCAAGTGCGATAACCGGCCGCCTGGCGAGCCTCGGAGAACCGCAACTGATGCTCCGCGGTCAGCTCATCCGGGCCCAGACCCTCGATCGCGAGCCAGT
>JBEKRJ010000991.1:0-6580 GCA_049518835.1 Solirubrobacteraceae bacterium | reverse complement strand
CGCACCGTCGCGCGCGCGGCGTCCGGTTCGACCAAGAACGCCGTGCTTCGCGCGCTCGCCGACGGTAACGCGATGACAGCCGGCGAGGTCGCGACAGCGACCGGACTGGGTCGCGCGAGCGTCAGCACGACGCTGTCGAAGCTCGCCAGCAGCGGCGAGGTGACGAAGGCCGCTCGTGGCTACCAGCTCGCCGGCGGCCCGACAGCAGCCGAGGCGCCGGCTGACGTCAGCGCCAGTAGCGAAGACGGCGAGTTGGGCGAGTAGCAGCGCTTTCGCGCCCCGCGCCAAACGTGGCGTTCGCCTGCTCACAAGCCGCTCGCGGGCTCAATCAACACGACCGCCTTCCCTGGGCAACGCTGATCCTCGAAGCGCTTGGCGGTTTGCGTACTCTCCGCACATCACAAGCAGCGCGGACTACGGATGCGTGACTGGGCGCCGACTGGGAACATCATCGAGACGGAAGGTCACCAAGAAGATTCTCCCTCACGGAGAGTCACTGGAGTGGCCTTTCGCCGTGTTCGGGGCCAGACAGTATGAGCGTTAGCGGTCAAGGCGTTCGGCGAGTTCCATGCGCTGGCGCTCGCCTAGGCCCCCGAACGTCTTACTCGGCGAGACCCGGCAGCCGTTCACGAGCTTGGTGGCCTTCACCCGCCCGTACTTGGGGAGGGCCAGCAGCATGTCGAACACCTTCGCGCTCTCAAGATATGAGGGCGGGTCGCGCAGCAGCGCGCCGATCGACACCCGACCGGCCTTAAGGTCGCGCTTGAGCTGGGCGCGCAACGCTCGGACCTCGTTGGCCCTGTGAAGCGCGTCCATGCGCTGGTCTCGGCTGCGCTGGGGTGTTGCCCGGTGCTCGCCGAGCGAGTCTTGGTGGGCAGTCGATATCCGGGCGCAGACCACACGCGCGCGGAGCCAGTCAGCACGCCGCTGGGCTGCACGCCCTGACATCGTCTCAAAACCCGCAGGCAGCAAGATCGTGGGACGTTGATTACGGACATGGGTTGTGAACACGCAAAAGTCCTGCAAACGATGCAGCGATGGTGGCGTTTCATATACGAGGGCCTTCGGACGGGACTGAGGGCCGCCCGCGCCGAGCGCTTTGAAAGGCGCTGGGGCGGGAAGGTTGTGCTGGTGTATGGTGCCAGGTGCCGAGCGACTCCTGCTGCGCGCCAAGGGGCGTCCCCCACGTGCTGGCCGCCGGAATGAGACCATGCGTCGAACGTGGCGATGCCCGCGACAGCCAGTTGCCCTGGGACAGCTTGCTTACGAGCAGCGCGACCACGCGGGGCGCGGCTGGGCATGAGCACGCGCCACCACGGCCGTCGGGTGGATGGGGTTGACGTCGCTCTTGATCCTGGGGGCGGACTGTGTGTGCCCGGCCGGTCTAGATTGTTGGAACGCGGCGGTGCGCCCGGGCGCACGCCTAACTTCACGGATCTTTTGCGGAGGCTTTAGATGGCTGAGCAGACTGAGAGCGTTTCTGGCGGTGAGCGGAGCACGCCCCAGCAGCAAGGCACCCGCGGCGACGGCCGCCGGGGCGGGCAGGTCGCCCGCCCGGTCGCGGTGTTTGAGTCTGAGCGCGGGTCGACGACGATCGCCGATGTGGTGGTGACGAAGGTTGCGAGCTTCGCCACGCTCGAGGTGCCGGGGGTGTACGCGCTCGGCGGCGGCGTCGCGCGTGCGGTGGGGGACGTACGGTCGCGCGTGGGGATGAGCGACTCGCGCACGCAGGGGGTGTCGGTCGAGGTTGGTGAGCGCGAGGCTGCGGTGGACCTGACGTTGGTGATCGAGTACGGCGAGTCGATGCCGCTGGTCTGCGAGGCGGTGCGCGACAACGTGATCAAGCGGGTGGAGGGGACCACGGGCCTGTCGGTGGTCGAGGTCAACATTGTCGTCAACGATCTTTACTTCCCCGGCGAGGAGGAGCTGGCGGCCGGGTAGCCGGCGGTGATCGCGGCAGAGCAGTCGACGAACGCTCCGTTGGCCGGTTCGCCTCGTTCGCGGTTGGCGCGGGTCGCGCTGGGGGCGGCGACCGCGATGCCTGAGATTGCCGTGGGGGTACGCGGTGCGCGAGGGGTGTGGGCGACTGTCGACGCCGGCGAGATGCTCGAGGGGGTGGTGGCGACCGCGCGCCGTGACGCACGGTTTGACATCGAGCTGCATGTGGTCGCGCAGTGGCCGTTCGGGTCGCTGTTGACGCTCGCCGAGCAAGTTCGTGCCGGGGTGCAGCGCGCCGCTGACCGCGCCGAGCTTGATGGGATTCTGGGGCAGGTGACGGTCGCGTTTGAGGACGTGCGAGCGGCGAGCAGCGAGGAGGTGGCGGGTAGATGATCTTGCTGCTGCGGGCGGTGGCGCGGCTGCTTACCGTGGCGCTGTTCGTGGTGCTGGCGGCGTGTGGGCTGGCGATCGCGCTGTTCTCGATCGGCGGGTCGCGCACCGGCGATTTCAGTCTGCCCGGGTTGGCGCGGTTGGTGCATCTCGGTGAGCTGCGCGATCAGGTCGGCGAGCTGCTTCACGACCTCGCCGGGGCAGGCCCAGTCGCGGGCATCACGGCGCTGTGCGGCCTCGGGGCGATCGCTGTCGGTCTGGTGTTGCTGGTGGGGGTTTTGTGGCCGCGCCGCGAGCGTCTGGTGGTGCTGGAAGCAAGCGAGCAGGGGACGCTGGCCGTGCGACGGCGCGTGCTCGGCCGCGTGGCCGGCACATTAGCCGAGGAGGTCCGCGGCGTGACCGCGACCAAGGTGAAGGTCAGCCTTGGGCGTTGGCGAGCTGGGCGCCTTCGGGTGCGCGCCTCCCACTCGCGCGCGCAGGAGGCCGCGGATGTTCGCCAACGTACCCTGCTCGCGTTGGCTGCGTTGACCGAAGCGTTCGGGCTGCGCACGCGGGTACGATTCCGGCTCGCACGCCGTGGCCGAAGGGTGCAGTAGGCGATGCTGCGCCAGCGCCTGCGGATCGGCAGCTCACCGTTCGCTGTGATCGGTCAGATCGTGCTGATCCTCGCGGCGCTGGCGCTGGAGTGGTACGCGGCGATGCTGGTGCTGCTCGCCTTCAAGGTCTCCCCGCACACGGTCAACCAGCTCAGCGGCTACCGCAGCGCCTATCACTATTTGGCCGGGCTCAAACCCCGGGACATCACGCCCGACACGAGACTGATCGCCGGACTGGCTGGGCTGGCCGGCTTTCTCGTGTTCGGCTATCTGGCGTTCAAAGAGCTGCCGCGCCCGCACCTGACGCGCAGCGCGTTGCGGCTGGTGGACGACGAGCGGGGTGTGGTGGACGTCGCGCCGCGCGCGATCGAGCGCGCCGTTGAAGGCGCCGCACTCGCGTGCAACGCCGTGCAGAACGCCGCCGCGCGCTACGCCACCGACGAGCTGACGCTCAACATCAGCATCACCCGCGCCCGCGCGCTCCCTGACATCCTGCGCGCGGTACGCGCCCAGGCGCACGAGCAGCTCGCCGTCCATGGCCTGCCCGACCTTCCTGTCAACGTGACCGTTACCGGCTTTCAGCCAAGCCGACGAAGGGAGCTTGCATGATCACCCGAAAACACCTCGCCGCCGCCCTGGGCTTCGCGTTCGTCGCTGCCTGGATCCGCTTTGGCTTCGGCGACGCGATCCTCTGCCTCCTCGGCGCGGCGATCTGCTATGCCGTCGTGAGCTTCCTCGAAGGCGACCTCGACCTGACAGACCTCCAAGGCCGCCTCGGCCGCGACAGCGCCACCAATCCGACTAGCTCACCACCCCGACCGCGAGCACGCCCCCGCGTGCAATAGCCGACTCGAAGCATGAACCCATCCCGTCGCTTGCGCACGCGCCGGGGAAGATGCTCCAGCGGCGAGGATGCCCGCCAGCGGGAGGAAGGCCACCAGAACAGTGACGAGGCCGAGAAGGCCGAGCGAGCAGTCGCCGCACGCCAAGCAGCCAATCCCACCGGACCGCAACGAGTCGTCGGGCCCGCTCCGGCGAGGACCGGCCCTTTCACGCATCCACGGGAGCATCTCCGTGGGATCGCTCCTGAGATACGCTGGTTCAGCGAGCAGCGGGGCCTTGCTAGGTCGGTGACGGCTCTGGCCAGCCCGCGGACGGGCCTTGGTTGGCCGCAAGCCACGCGCGGATCAGATCAGACGGGGGGCGAGAGATCGATTCCAGGATCACTCGTCCGGCGCTGCGGCTTGGTCCTCGAGCCGGTCGCGCAGGTAAGCCGCCTTGTCAGCCCGGCGCTCGTGAGCGTGACGCTCAGCGGGCTCGCTCGCCCGTTCGGCGTGTTCGCCCTCCTGCTTCGCGCGACGTTCCTGAATCTCTCGTAATCGCTCGATTTCCGGCTTGTCGGACAGGATTCTCACCTTCGGTTCCTCGCCTGGTGAGTGTAGTCCGGGGCGGATCGAGGGGCTCGTTACGCCACGGCTACGTTGGCGATCTCGTTGCCGGCTCCCCAAGGGGTTTCGGCTGCTTTCTCACTGGGGTCAGTGGGCGCGATGTCGGGTAGGACAGCGCGGTGATCAACGCCGCGGTGAAGGCTGGTGTTCGGCGGCGAGGTCGAGGATCGCCGCGCCAGACGTTGCGGGAGCGCGACCGACCGGCCTGGCGTCGCGGGCCAGCTCGCGTGCGAGAGTGTCACCCTGTTCGACGGTCGCTTTGAGCAGAAGAGGATGTCGCAAATGAACGGAGGGGATCGGACTGTGGATAGTGTGTCGCTCGTGACAGCAGAGCGGTTCGCGGACTTGATTGGCGACCGTAGGGCGTAGCCGGTGAGGCCGACCGTCGTGGCGATCAGCAGGGCCTCGCCGAACGGCTCCTGCGCGAGCGCCATCAGCGCCCCCCGCTGGGTCGTCGCCTTGCCGCCCGATCCGACCGCCAGCCCAGAGCGAGGATCCCGACGATGGCAACCACTCGCCGGGCAGCCAGCCCACCGCGCCAGCCACGCGAGCTCGGGCCGGCGCGAGACCATCTCGCCGCGGCGTGCGAGCCGCCGTTGCTCGCGCGTCGGCGGCGCTGCGCGAACTCGAGCGCCTCGGCGGCCCGATCACCGAGGTGCGCGCCCGCATCGGGACTGCGGTGGCCGGTGCGTTGGGCGCTGCGCATGGCGCCGACTGGGGCCTCGTCATCGCATCACATCTCCTCTGTGGCCGCCGTTGTTAGACGGAGCGCCGATCGGCGTCTTAATAGTGCTCTGGTAGGTACGTTTACTCGCGTTTGGGGGGTCGGCGTAGCGGGAGATCGTTGAGGTTGATGGGCTGCTGACACGTGGAGCAGCGGCCGGTCCAGCACTTCCATAGGGGCTGCAGGAGCAGCACCGTCTTGGGCAGTGTCAGGCCGGCCGCGGGCGATTTGGGTCGGCCCGCTCCAGTGTCAAGAAGCCGTGGGCGGCCGTCACCAGCGAGCAGTGGTGGTGAAAGCCGGCGTAGCTGCGGCCTTCGTAGTGGTCAAGGCCAAGCTCGCCCTTGAGCTGCTTGTAGTCCAGCTCGATCATCCACCGCAGCCGGGCGAGACGAGCGAGCGCTTCGGGCTCGGTGCCGGCTGGGAGGTTGCTGAGCCAGTAGTCGCTGGGCTGCTCGTCACCTTCGGGCCATTCGACGATCAGCCATTCCTCGCGCGGTTCTTGGTGCAGTTGGTCGACCGGGTTGGCGGCGATCACGCGCACGAACGCGAACCGCGAGTGCAGCACAGCGCCGCGCAGGTCGCGGAACGCGACCGTCTGCCACGCGTCGGGGCGCAAGCCCTTCACGAGCTCGGCGATCGACCGCGGTTTAGCCTCGGTCCTCAGGACGCTGGGCGGCCGGCCACGCGAGCCGGGCTTACGCGGCGGGACCGCGAACACCGTGCCCGGCGCGTAGACGCCGCATTCCGCAGCGACGCTGAGGACGTAGTCAATCCCGTCATCATGCAGGCGGGCGCGGAGCTTGGTGTCGTTGCCGTACGCCTGATCTCCGAGGACCGGCGCGCGGCGGATCTTCCAGCCCGCCGCCCGCGCGATCAGATCGCCACCGAGCGTCGGCTTGGTCGCAAACGTCAGCTCTGCGGGAATCTTGGCCTCCCGCCGGCGCACAGGGTCCTGACACCAGTCCTCGGGCACGTAGAGCCGAAACCCCAACGGAACCGTGCCCGTGGTGCTGACAGCATGCAGCGACACCGCGATCTGGCAGCTGCCGACCTTCCCCAACGTCCCGGAATACTGGCGCTTGACGCCTGGCGAGTGCTTGCCGTACTTCGGGACCCCGGTGTCATCCAACACCCACGCGATTGGCTCGATCACCGCGCACACCCGCTCCGCGACCGCCCGGTCGACGACCGCCGGATCCCACGGGCTATCAGCAAGAAAATGCTGCAACGCCTCGTACTCCACGCTCGTCCCGCCCATCCGCGCGACCATCGGCTCCAACGACTTACGCGCCCCCTCCATCATCAACGCCCGCGCGTAATACTCCGCCGCCCGGCGCTGCTCCGAGCGCACAAGCCCCGACGCGACATCAGCAAAGTACTCCGCCAACCGATCGACCACCGCCGGCGCAACTCCGACCAAGTCCTGCTTGACCCCGATGTCCATCACGCTCGGCGCACCCATGCCAACCAAATTCAACGCCGGG
>JBEKRJ010000990.1:0-2657 GCA_049518835.1 Solirubrobacteraceae bacterium | reverse complement strand
CTGCTTTGCCGGCGATCTCGGGTACAGCGACGCAGGGGCAGACGCTGACCGCAAGCAACAGCACGTGGAGCGACAGCTCAGCAACGTTCTCCTACCAGTGGCAGGACTGCGATGGCTCTGGTAGCAACTGCGTCAACATCGACGACGCAACCTCGAGCACCTACACGGTCGGCACCGGCGATCTCGACCACACCGTCGTGGTTGTCGTGACCGCGACCAACCTAGGCGGATCGACTCCCTCATCCTCGCAGCAGAGCGCCGTTGTGGCGCCTCCAGCACCGTCGAACACGGCCGCGCCGTCGATTTCGGGCTCTTGTGCTACTTCCGTGCGTGCGCTGTTTAGCGGTGTAACGGCGTAGCGCGACGGCGTAGCGTGAAGCCGGTCATGTTGACCGGGCGGGAGGCGGCGCACGCCGCGAGACCACCCGTCTTCTACGGTTCCTTTGTAGAACCAATCGGACCGTGTGAGCAGGAAGGGAAGTGCGACGTGCGCAACAGGAGCGTAGTGAGACGGCGCGGGCAGCGTCGGCAGGAGGAGCGTGCGCGTCGGCGTGAGGAGCGCCAGCAGCATCGGCGCGGACGTGCGTGTGAGCGGCGGATGTCGGCGATGTGGAGCCGTTCGCAGGGGCTCGTGGGGGCGGTGATCGAGGACGTCGCGGTCGGCGAGGACGGGTCGGTGGTGATTTCGGCGCGGCCGCGTGCGGGTGAGCGCGAGCGGTGCGGCAAGTGCCACGAGCGCTGCCCGTACCGCGATCAGGGAGACGGCCGCCGGCAGTGGCGTGGGCTAGACAACGGGGTCGTGAGGGTCTACGTCGAGGGCGACGCGCCGCGGGTTGCGTGCCCCGAGCACGGGGTGATCGTCGCCGCGGTCTCGTGGGCGCGCCACGACGCTGGGTTTACGCGGATGTTCGATGATCTGGTCGCGTGGAAGGTGGTCGAACGGTCGGCCAAGGCTGTGTGTGAGGAGTTGGGGATCGCGTGGCGGACGGTCGGGCGGATCTGCAAGCGGGTGTGCGCCGAGCGGCGATCGATGCTCGATCCGTTCGCCGATTTGCGCGAGATCGGGTTTGATGAGATCTCGGTGCGTCGCGGCCAGCGCTACATGACGGTCGTCGTCGATCACCGCTCGGGGCGGCTGATCTGGGCGGCTGCCGGGCGCGACCAGGCGACGGTCAAGCGGTTCTTGGATCTGCTGGGACCGGAGGGCTGCGAGCGACTCGAGCTGGTCTCTTGTGATGATGCGGACTGGGTGACGGTCCCGGTCGCTGAGCGTTGCCCTAACGCCGATATCTGCTTGGACGCGTTTGATGTCGTCAAGGCAGCGACTGACGCGCTTGACGAGGTCCGCCGCGAGGTCTGGAACGAGGCGCGCCGGGCTGGTGACGCGGGGCTGGCCCGCAAGCTCAAGGGGGCGCGGTATGCGCTGTGGAAGAACCCCGACAAGCTCACCGGCCGACAACAGCACAAGCTCGCGTTCATCAAGCAGCTCAACAGCCCGATCTACACCGCGTACCTGCTCAAAGAGCAGCTGCGCCAGATCTACGAGTTGCCCGGCCGCAAGGCGCTGGCGCTGCTCGACGCGTGGCTGAAGTGGGCCAGACGCTGCCAGCTCGAGCCGTTCGTCAAGCTCGCTGCGCGGATCGCCAAGCAACGCTACAAGGTCGAGGGCGCGCTGATCCACGGACTGTCAAACGCCAGAGTCGAGCAGATCAACACGCAGATCCGCCTGATCATCCGCCGCGGGTACGGGTTTCACTCACCCGACGCCGTGATCTCGCTCGCGATGCTGTCCCTCGGCGGGCTGCGCCCGCCCAGGCCCCACCAAGCCAACCAGCTCGCGTAACGGCCCAAGAGGGCTTCCCAACAACACATCCGTCAAGCAGACCCGGCGGGCAGAGCCCGCAATCGCACCGGGGGCACATCCCCCGGGACCCCCTGGCTCCGACCTCATACTGCGCGCTGCGCACACGGCAAGAGTCAACACCCGCCCGGCGCCTCGGCCGGCGCAAACAGCACGCGCCGTCCGCCCCAGCGCCGCCGTGCGGCTGCCAGCGCCGCCGTGCGGCTGACACAGTCAACGTCAACGACAGGCACCCGCGAATTCGCGGCACTGCGCTTGCCCAACCCGGAACACCCGCCAAGAAGCTCTTCTTTGTCGGGCCCCCCGGCCGAAGTAGAATCCATGCACAGGAACGTCAGTAGAGGCTGGAAATCGTGGTGTCCTCGGTTCGAGTCCGGGTCTCGCCACTATGTCGTTGTAGCCAGTCGCTGTCCCACCCCAGTCCATGGGATCGACCGAACAGGCAGCTAACACGAACCGAACTTCATAGCAAGGTGTTCTGGCTCTCCTCGCCATCTAGGTGACCGGAGCGCTGCGGAATCCCGAAACGGCTGCATGTGATTGCGATTCTCAGTACACAGTACACGACTCCCGATCGCAAGCCGTACACCCCACGGACAGCGGTCGCAGCGCGGCACACGGATCCCTGCGGCCAGGGGCGCCCCTCCCCCGTTGGACCTGGATGATGGTGGCGACGGCGGCGGGGCTGTCAAGGTCGCAGGCTCCCTTTCCCTCGCTTCGCTCGGTGACAGCCCCGCCGTCCGGCGCGATGCTCCGCTGAGGTCCAACAGGGGGAGGGGGCTGCCGTTTGCCGTCC
>JBEKRJ010000989.1:0-2580 GCA_049518835.1 Solirubrobacteraceae bacterium | reverse complement strand
GAGCAGATCCACGCCGCGCTGAGCAACCATCCCGACGGGCTGACTCGCAGCCAGATCTCAGACGCCCTGCAGCACAACCGCCCCGCCGAGCAGATCCAGCGCGCGCTCGACGCGCTCACGCTCGCCGGTCGCGCGACCCGCGCCCAGATCCCGACCGCGGGCCGCCCCGCCGAGCTCTGGACCGCCACACCAGCGCCCCGCGTCTGACCGCACCGCGACCGCTACGCGTGAGTGGGTCGCATCACTCGCCCGCCAGCGCCAGCACCCCCGACAACGCCTCGCGCACCCGACCGCGCCTCGTGGCGAGTGATCAACGCGAGAGGCGAAGCCGGTCTCAACACGCGACGAAACACCGCGCCCCCCGAACCGGCTCCCCTTCATCGCGCCGTTCCGTCGCGCCAACTTCTTTCGTTACTTCGTTCCCCACCCTCATCCCGAACCACAGTGACCACACCATGCCGAACCGAAGCGCCGCTCAACAACAGCCAGAGGTACTTCGAGCCGGCCAGCCGCTTGTCGCCGATCGCGGCCAGCGCCCGGTTCTCGGCCTTGCGGACGGTGTCCACGGCTGTGATGAGGGTAACTGTTCAGGTGGCGGTGGGTGGTCTGAGGCGGCTCAGCCTGGCGCGGGTCCTGGCATCCATGCTTGGCCGGCGGCGAGCTGGGCGAGCACCGCGAGCGGGCGCTGTCGTTGCTTTCGAGCGGTGGAGATATAGGAGCGCACCGTGAGGTAGTGCTCGGCGCCGGTCATCGTGCGCCAGCAGCCGGAGATCTTTTGCTGCAGTTTGACCATCCGGATGTCTTGCTCGGCGAGGTTGTTGGTAAACGGTATGCGGAAGTCGTGCGCGAAGCGCAGCGCCTCTTCCTGTCGCGCGTCTAGGCGCAGCAGCAGGTTCTGCGCGTCGGTGCGCGTCATCTGCTTGTCGGCGTTCTCAGCCAGCCCAGGGTGCTCTTGGTAGCCGAGTGCGATCACCGTCCGGTAGGAGGCATCAAGCTCGCCGCACGCTTGCTTGGTGAGTTGCGTACGGCCGGCCGTCTTGGCCTGATCGACCAGCGCGTAGGTGTCCAGCAGCAGACAGCTCATGCCCAGCGCCCATGTCTGGCCCTGCTCTTGGGCGGCGAGCAGCTCGCGCAGGTGATGCCCGGCGCACAGCGCGTGGATAGCCTGCTCATAGCATCGGTAGGGCTTCCAGCCGTCATGGACGGCCACGCCCGTGAAACCCGGCAAGACGCCAGCGGCGTCCATTGCCTCGGTGCCGCGCTTGGCGTGCGCGGTGTAGCGCGTCAGCGTCTCAGTCGACGCCGAGTGGATCCACCCCAGCCGTCCGGCGATCCGCGCGCCGGTCTCATCGAAGTTGACAACCGGCGCCTTGTGCAACAGCGCTCTGAGCTGTTCGTCGAACTCACACAGGCCCACGGCGGCCTGATCGACCCACGCCTTCAGCGTGCCAGTCGAGACATCCGCGCCGGTCAAATCAAGAATCGCCTGCCGCGCGCGATCGTAAGGCAGGTGCTGGAAGACGTGCAGGTAGACGCCCAGCGCGTGCAGGCCGGGGCCGTACTGGACAGGCGCCCGGACCCCCTCCGGGAAGCGCCCGGTGCTGACCGTACCGCACCCCTGGCAGCGACGGCTGACCGCCACGTGCTCGATCACCCGCAAAGCGATCTCCTCGGGCAGATCGAACACCTGCCGGGACTCCCCGCGACAGACGCGCTCAGCGCCCGTCAGATCCCGCCCGCACCCCTCACACAAGCCCGGCTCGTGCGGCACCTGCTCATCGGGCACCTCCACCCGCTCCAAATGAGCGCCCGCATGACCATCCTGCCCGCCCGGCTTGCGCCCCGAGCGCCTACGCAAGCTCCGCTTGTTCTTACGGCCTTTGTGCTCGTTGGGCTCCTCCGCCGACGGCTTTGAGTACCCGTCCGATGACGGCGGCTTGCTGCTGTTACGCGAGTTCTTCCCCAGCCGCCCACGCAACTCGCAGACCACGACCCGCAGCTCCCCAAGCTCCCGCTCAAGCTCTGCGATCCGGGCATCGCGCTCAGCGACACGCGCCTCAAGCTCCGCGACACCCGGTCGCTCTGCACAATGGCTTGCACCCACCATGCATGCAAAGTTCCCTGCACACAGCCCGAATCCTGCTCAACGCCCCGCAATCCCCCTCACCCAACCCGCAACGACCTGAACAGTTACCGATCGCGCTGCCGTCGGGCACCGAGCTGCGGTTGCGTGTCGCCGGCGTCGTCAGCTCGCTCGACCACGACGGACGCGTCGCGTACATACCGGCGGCGGCGTTGTTGCGGGATGAACCCTCGGCGCCCGAGGTGGTCGCGATCCGCCTGGACCAGGGGGCCGATCCGACGCAGGTCATCGACGCGCTGACGGCGGTGGGTCTGCCGCCAACGCCGGCGACCGGAGCGGTCGCTCGCGGGGTGCCGCTGGTCGACACGCTGCGCACGATTCTGCGGGCGGTCGCGGTCGTTGATGGGCTCGTGTGCGTGTACGCGCTGATCCAGGCGTGCGCGCTGACGCTCCAGGAGCGGCGACGGACCGTCGCCGTGTTACGCGCGACGGGAGCC
>JBEKRJ010000988.1:0-5870 GCA_049518835.1 Solirubrobacteraceae bacterium | reverse complement strand
TGACGGTCGCCGAGCTCGCGACGTAGCTCGAGCACGCGCGCGAACCCGACCCGCGCCTGATCAAATGCACCCTGCTGGAGGTCGATGCTCGCCAGCTGGTGGCGTGTGGCCGCCTCGCCCTGACGGTCGCCGAGCTCGCGATGTAGCTCGAGCCCGCGCGTGAACCCGACCCGCGCCTGATCAAATGCACCCTGCTGGAGGTCGATGCTCGCCAGCTGGTGGCGTGTGGCCGCCTCGCCCTGACGGTCGCCGAGCTCGCGACGTAGCTCGAGCACGCGTGCAGACTCCGCGCGCGCCTGCTCGTAGGCACCCCGTCGGTGGTCGATGCTCGCCAGCTGGTGGCGTGTGGCCGCCTCGCCCTGAGGGTCGCCGAGCTCGCGATATAGCTCGGGCCCGCGCGTGAACCCGACCCGCGCCTGATAAAATGCACCTTGCTCGAGGTCGATGCGGGCCAGCTGGTGGCGCGCGGCCGCCTCGCCCTGACGGTCGCCGAGCTCGCGACGTAGCTCGAGCACGCGCGCGAACTCCGCGCGCGCCTGCTCGTAGGCACCCTGCTCGAGGTCGATGGTGGCCAACGCGTGGCGTGTGGCCGCTTCGCCCTGACGGTCGCCGAGCCCGCGATATAGCTCGAGCACGCGCGCGAACCCGACCCGCGCCTGATCAAAGGCACCCAGATGCACGTCGTGGCTGCCGATCAGATATAGCGCCATCGCTTGGTCGCGTTGTAGCGGTGCGAGGCGATGGGCTGTTTGCGCAAAAGCGATCCCATCATCGAACGCACCGGAGTGAAACAGCGTGTCCGCCCCAGCGATGAGGATCTGTGAAGCGCGGACGCGCGCGGCTCGGTCCTCAGGGTCCGGCGAGTTCAGGACGGCGTGTGCGCGCCAGAGGATGATGTCGCGACTGACCCCGACGTCGCCCATCCGTCGGTAGTGCCGCGCCACCGCCGTGTCCCCGGCCATGTCATACAGGCTTGTGGGCGTCTGTGCCACCCGATGGGATTGCCGCCCGTAAACGGCCTGTATACCCTGCGCTAGCTTGAGAGGGAGGTCGCGCGCCTCGGCGTCGGTGAGGCTGTAGCGCAGCGTCAGCCAGTCAAGCTCGGCGTTGAACTGATAGCGCGATAGATGGCGCCCGCCGGTCCCGTCGCCGACGGTGACCGAGCCGTCCTCCAGGACCAGCCCGTCCGGGCGCTTATCGCTAAACGCGAGCGTGTCATTGAGCGTGCCGATAACGTCGTCGCGGTCGCGCCCAAGCGCGACCGCGACCGCGTCGGCGGTGAACCGGCGGCCTTCAAGCGCGCCGCAGCAAAGCAGCCGCCGCGTTCGCACCAGTTCGTCGCGGTCGCTGCCAATCAGCCGCTTGAGGCGCTCGTCCAGCAGTTCACCGACGGGATCCAGCGCGCGCTCCCGACCAATCGCGCGCTCGGGACCGCGATCAGCCGGCGGGCGCGCGCTAAAGCGCCAGCGACCGTCGGGCTCATCTGACACAGCTCCGCGCCGCCGCCAGTCATCCCATAAACGCGCGGTCATTGCGGCGCGACCCCCGGTCACCTCGACCAGCGCGCGCAGCACCTCGAAGCTGGTCGGCCCGATCCAACGCCCCACGTCCTCAGGAGTCACCGCCGCAAGGGGATGCCAGCACGCCAGCTCGTCAGCGACCAGCTCGCGTGCGCAGAACAAACTGTCGGGCTCGTCGTCCTCGTGGACACCGAGCTGCTCAGGCCCGTCGACGCCCAGGATCAGCAGCAGCTGCTGATCGCGCGTGACGCGACGCGCGAACCCGAGGATCAGGTCGGCCCACAACCCGCCGCTGGCGGCCTGATCGGCTTCATCAGCGATACACACCACCGGCCCCGCCTCACAGAGCTCACGAAACAAGCGGGGCGCAAGCTCTGAAAGGTCGGGGCGCTCTCGTTTAGTCACACGCTCAAGCTGCTCAAGCGGCAAGGCGCTCGCCGCCAGGATCTGCGCGATCAGCCCGGCGTAAGGCACACCAACGTCGGTCAGGTCGGTAGCGATCTGTCCGCCGATCGACCCCAGCTCTTTGAGCGCCCGGAGAGTCTTTGCGGTCGCGCCGGGGTCCGGATCCCATGCGACATAACGACCGTCCTCAAACCCGCCAGCCAGCACCCGTGGCCGCGGCTTGGCACGTTCAAACGCGTAGCTCAGATCGCGCAGCAGCGTGCTGAGGCCACTCCCAGCATCCCCCGCGACAAATACGGTCCCCGCCACGACCCTCGGCGAGCATCGCCGTGTACGCCGTGAGAAGCCACTCACGGTCGCGGTCGCGCCCCGGAAGACCAGGCGTCACAGACTGCACACCATGCAGTCTCCCCTATCCACGTACGCCGATGGGACACCAGCTCAACTGCCCATCCACCGGGATGGTCCTGCCTGCGCGACATGTCCTGCTCAGAAAATAAGCGCTGGGGGTAGCGGTGGGGCTGGCGTTAGGCGGCCTCCGGGAGCGGCTGAAAGCTCTTCGAGGATGACTTTGTGGCCGAGCTTCTCGAGCTGGTTGATGGCGCGTTTGCGGATGCGGTCTTGGTCGCGTTGGCGGAACTGGTCGGCGCCTTGTTCGCGGTACAGCTCGCCTGTCTGCAGCATGTGCCAGGCGGCGCAGAGGATCTCGTGACAGATTGCGATGACTGCCTTCTTGTCGCCACGACGGGCGGCCAGACGCCGGTAGCGCTCGGATAGATAGGTCTCTCTGGTCCGCGCCGCCGCGCGGGCTGATTCGGTGAGCGTCTTGCGCAACCACTTGGACCCTTTGCGTGTCTTGGCGGACTTGCGTTTGCCGGCCGACTCGTTCTGGCCCGGACAGACGCCGGCCCAGGAGGCGAGGTGCCCAGCGGTGGGAAAGACGGTCATGTCGGTCCCGAGCTCCGCGACGAGCACCTCGGCCGCGCGGCGCTCGACGCCGGGGATCGAGCGCAGCAGCTCAACTGCCGGCTCGAAAGGGCCGATCTCCTCCTCGATCCGGACAGACAGCGCGCCGATGTCGTCCTCGAGCTCCTCGACGTGCGCGAGCATCCGCTCGAGCAGGAATGCGTGGTGGCCTGAGAAGCGATGGGTGAGCGCTTTGCGCAGCTCGGGCAGCTTCTTGCGCAGCTTGCCCTTCGCGAGCTCCGCGAGCGCCTCAGGTTCCGCCTGGCCCTCGATCAGCGCGCGCATCATCGCCCGGCCCGAGACGCCCATCATCAGCGCCTTGCGAAACCGGGTCAGGTCCCGCAGCCGGCGGATCGGCTTGGGCGGCACGAAGCTGCCGCGCAACAGCCCGTGCGCCAACAGCTTCGCGATCCAGCCGGCATCAATCGTGTCGGTCTTGCGACCAGGCACATGCTTTACGTGCTGGGCATTGACCAGCAGCACCTCGAACTCGTCCTCAAGCGTGTAGTAGACCGGTTTCCAGTACACGCCGGTTGACTCCATCGCCACGTGCGTGACCCCGTGGCTCGTGAGCCAGTCGCGCAGCGCAAGCAGATCCGGGGTCGTGGTCCCGAACGTCTCCACGATCTCCGTCACAGCGCCGTTGATCAGCAGGCGCACGCACGCGGTCACCTGCGCCTTGTGGACATCAAGCCCGCAGCAGCGAGCGATCAACGTCTCCATCAGCCTAGCCTTCCTTCTCGAGCATTGACACGAACCGGCCACGGCGCTCGGGGAAGGCTTCCTGGGACAGACGAGTCTGCTCGGCGTGCTAACCGACGTCGCCACGAGCGACCGGACCACCATCATTTTCATCGTTCGCGGGAGCCCGGCTGCACATTCTCTTGCAAGCGTCCACCCACGACGGCCGGGCATGGGCAACTGATGGGAAATACAGGCTGAGCGGCGGCGAGGTCTGCGGAAAAATGCCTGCGACTAGACAAGTTCGGCGCGGACCTCGCCCTCTCCGCGTATGCGCGACCGGCCCGGGGGCGCGGTCGCCCCTGCCGTTTTCATCCACCACGAATGCCCGCTCCGGGCACCCCGACTAGAAGCGCAATTCTGGGCCGTGTCGGCTGGCGGCGCGCGTCGACCCCGGCCGAGTTGCTGGGTTTCGCCAGTCGTTTCTCACCGGCGGACACTTACTGGGAACGTCTGGGCGGCTGGGGGGAGAGGAGAGCCAATCAAGCAGCACCGGCCATCGCGCGTGTCCCCGTCCTAACGCTTGGATGACCGTTCCGCAGCCCCGCCAGCTCGCCGGGCGGCGTGGTGGCGGCGGTCGAGCACGTCGGCGATGTCGTCGACGCGCTCGGGGCGCGGGGCGGCGTAGCGAGCGGTGGTACGCAGGTCGACGTGCCCGAGGCGGGCGGAGACCTCGTGGACCGGGACGCCGGCCTCGAGGCACCGCGTCGCCCAGTAGGCGCGAAACGCGTGTGGTGCGCGAGCCGGTCGGGCACGCCCGCGGCGAGGCAGTGACGGCGCACGATCCGATGCACGGCGACCGCGGACAGGGGGAGGGGCTGCTCGTGCGCGTGGCGGCCGAGGCGAACGAACAGGGGATCCGCGTCGAGCAGCGCGACGCCGCGCGCGAGCGGATGGACGGCCGTCCACACCTCGAGCGCCTGCTGGGCGGCCTCGGCGACCGGGACCTCGCGCTCGCGCCCGCCCTTGCCGTGGACGAACGGGCGCGCAGGCCGCGTAGCTCGGCGGAGCGCAGGCCGCAGTCGCCGAGCACTCGCAGCAGCGCGTGGTCGCGCTTGCCCGCGAGCGTGCGGCGGTCGCCGACGCGCAGCAGATTGGCGTAGTCGACGTCGGTCAGGGTCTCGGGCGGCCCGGGCTCGTGGCGCGGGATCCGCACGGCGTCGACCTCCTCCGCCAGGCCAAGCTCACGCGCCAGCGCTCGCAGCATCGACAGATAGACGCGCGCTGTCGCCGGCGCCGCCGGCCGTCCGCCGCGGCCGCCGGCAAGCGCGAGATGACGGCCGTAGGCGGCGATCACATCCGCGTCAAGGTCGCCGACCCGCGGCGGGCGGCCGAGTTGCGCTGCGAGCCAGTCGCCGAACGAGCGGAAGATCGCCGCGTACTGCCGGCGGGTGCTCGCCGACGCGGCGCGCGCCGCGATCCGCTCGGCCTCGGCGAACAGGTTGCGCTGCTGAAGCTCGGGGCGGTCGGGCGGCGGGGGAGGGGAGCGGACCGGCGCGGTGACGGAGGCCTCGGCGAGCTCGCCGTCGACGAGCTCGAGCTCCGCGTCCGGCTCGTCGAGGCAGGCGAGCTCGAGCTGGCGCTCGGTCACCGACGGCGCCTATCTCTGAAAGCGCGCATGTCGGGTCACGTTAAACCGGCTCTCGGACGGTAAGAACGCCTGGAAGCGGTCGCGTCTCGGGTTCTAATAACGGAGTTTTCGGACCCAAGCCGGGAGCTGTCGACTGCCCGCAGCCTAGGCTCGAGGCCGGCGGGGGTTCAATAGCAACAGCGCGGTCTTCCTCAAACGGATGGAGACCACCGCCTACGGCCGATAGCGGAAGTCGCCGATCGGCCCGCGGGAAGCCGCGAGACTGTGGGGCGTTCGTGGAACCAGCAGGCCGCCGAGGGTGGGGCGCGAGAACGCCCGACTTGAGTCGGTTGCCCGCGAGCCGGTCGAGGGTGTCGGTCTCGACGAACTCTGGCGCCTGCGATCACTGTCTTGAAAGTCGAGTCAGGCTCGCGACTGTTCACCGACCGAATTCCGCGCCTTGTTACACGGTGAGACGCATTTCTTGCGCTGCGCCGCCTTGCGGTCCTCTTTTTGATGCTCCCGGAACATGTTGATGGCCCACCAGACGGAGCGCGTCCGACGAGTCTCAAGATCTTCGGTCAGCGCCGTGCGGAAGGCGCTGCATCCATCACGAAGAGGCTCGTAATACTTCAGCGGGACAGGCTCGTCGTCGCATCGATCTTCAT
>JBEKRJ010000987.1:0-2799 GCA_049518835.1 Solirubrobacteraceae bacterium | reverse complement strand
ATGTCTGACCTGTTCGGGGTCGCCGGCCGCCGGCTGCTCGGGCAGCTTGAGATCCCCGAGCCGTGGCGCTCGCATGTCGAGGCCAGCTTGGTGCTGATCGACGATCTCGAGGCGCGGATCACGGCGATCGCGAAAGAGCTGCGTCGCTCGGGCGCCGATCACCGCTACATCCCGCTGCTTTTGTCCGCGCCCGGGTTCGGATGGATCACGTCGTTCACGGTCGCATGCGAGCTCGGCGACATCACTCGCTTCTCGTCACCGGTGAAGCTCACCGGCTACACCGGCCTGTGTCCGCGCGTCGAGCAGTCAGGCCAGATGGACCAGCGCGGCCCGCTGTCCAAGCATGGCCCCAAGTATCTGCGCTGGGGGCTGATGGAGGCAGCGATCGCCGCCTCCTCGCACCCGCTTTATCGCGAGCGCTACCAGCAAACCAAGCGTCGGGTTGGTCGCCAGCGGGCCCCAAGGTCGCCCAGATCGACCTCGCGCGCCGTCTGAGCGAGGCGATCTGGTACATGCTGACGCGTAACAAACCCTTCGCTCCGGAAGGCGCCATTTGCCGTTTGGCTGCCTGACAGCCCTTTTTCAAACTGCGCCGCCGGAGCGAGCCCCGATTTAGCCTAATCCTCGAAGCACGATGACGCGATAGAAAGATGAGCACCGCTCCAATGGCCCGACCCACACGCGGCCCGTGACGGGACTACTGGTACCGGTTCGTGCGTTCGTGTCAAGCGCCCACGAGCCCGACTGTTCACCCAAGTGAACTTGCTCGGGCGCTTGACACGAGCGCACTCACCGGTGTTAATGACACAGGCCATCGTTGTCAGAATTCTGACTCGGAACTTGACAGCGGGCCGGCCTTCAGAGAAACGGCTTGCGGCAATCTGCCGACGCTTGCGCGGCTTGCCGTTCGCCATCATCACGTCCTCCTGGTTCAGGGCCCGCAGACTCTCGCAGGATTGGCGTGAAAAACAGGGCCACTTCTAGCGGAAGCTCAGACGCAAACCACCCGCCTCTGCCTGCCCGCAAGTAGCCAGAGTGGTGTCGGGTCTGACTTGCGAGGATGCGGATCGCGTGTCAGGCGGGTTGGTGGCCGGTGGCAGTGGCCGCTGCGCTCGGGGCCGACGCCGGCTGGTAACGACAAGCGGCTTAAGCGTCGCGTTGCGCGGCCGTGTTCATCGGATGCCTCCTGCCCGTCGGGTGAGGCGACGCTGTACTGGCAGGGCGACTGGACTGACCCGCAGTTGGGACGAACTGCCTACCGCTTTGGATCCGTCGTCAGGCTGCTGATGACCAGTGCAGCTCGGCCAGCTGCGCGTTGAGTTCGGAGATCCGTTGGATGCGGGAGGCGAGCCGTGGGTCATGGGCCGCGCTGTGATAGGCGAGCGCGAACGTGGCGGCGCCGAGGTCGGTATAGGCGAGCGCGAGTTCGTGCGCGAGCTGGGCCTCGCTGGGCGCTTCGAGGGCGGGAGCGGGTGCTGCCTGCTTCGCGGTCGCCGTCGGGGTGTTGAGCGCCGTCGATCTCCGGCATGGTGGCGCCGCTGTGGGGCAGCATCGGAGGGTCAGGTACGAAAGAAGAAGTAACCCCACGGGAGGGTTCTGCGGATCGGAACGTCAAAGGCTGGCGATGAAGAGGGGCGCGGCTCGGGCGCCGTGCGGTGTGCGTCGCGCGTTGAGACCGCTTCGCTCCCGCTATTGATCGCTCGCCACGAGGCCGTGGTTGAGGCTCGCGAGACGCGCCGGTGGCGCGGGCGTGGCCGGGCGAGCGATGCGACCCACTCGCGCGTAGCGCTAGTGGGTCGACCGTGGGCGACCGGCTACGGCGGCGGTGGCGGCACGCCGTGCAGCAGCCCGCCGGTCAGCGCCACCGCCAGCTCCCATCCGCCGGCGCGCTGGTTGCCGAACCGCAGCGTCCACGCGCGGACCGCGATCGCGAGCGCCTCGACAGCGTCGCCCAGCGACGAGCCCGCGGGCGCCACGCGCGTGAGCTCTCCCGCATCCAGCGCGCAGGCCCACTGAACCGCGCTTGCGCGCAACAGCCCTTGAGCGCGCGCGGGCGGCGCGCAGCCAGCCGCGGACCGTGCCTGGTGGGCGACCAAGCCGCCGCGCGATCACGCGATGCCCAGCGCCCGCGGCGGCCAGACGCAGCGCCTCGCCGATCACCTCCGCCCCGTCGCGCCGGCGCGCCACCATCCACGCTGGGGACAGAACATGCGTCGTCTCGCACGCCCCGCAGTAGGCGCGCCGTGGCGTGACTGATCTCACCTCGTGCCGTAGTCGCACCTCGCGTGAGCGCGCGAACCCGTGCGGCGACAAGCGCCCTGAGCAGGCCGGGCACGCCAGCTCCCCGGCCGTCAAGGCGGCCTCCAGGCGCTCCTGGGTGATCGCGATCGAGAGCATCGATGGTCGTCAACTCGCTCACACCGCCAACCCTCCCAGACCGCACCACGGCTGGGAAGGGGCGGCTGGTGTGGAACACCTACCACAGCCAAGCCAACGCCAGCATCCCGGCGCCGCGGGCCGTCCCGACCATGAACTGCGCGAACGTCCCGTTTCATGCTGGATTTGAACGGCGCCTAACAGGCAGTCACCGCCGTCGGCGAGCATCACCGCCAAGTCGCGCAACACGACCCCCGGGTCGTGCGCCGAGCGTCGCTGGCGCGTGGGCGCCATCGCCCCGGACAGCGCCCGCGTCAACCCCACCCGGTCCGCCACCCCTGCCACCAGCGCGCTGCCCGCGTGCGACACCTGACCGCTACCGTCCGCCTTGACGACTAGCTTGTCAACCAGCCCTTCACGCTG
>JBEKRJ010000986.1:0-4003 GCA_049518835.1 Solirubrobacteraceae bacterium | reverse complement strand
CGTGCGGATCGAAGCCGTTGGCCTGATGCCGTCGCCCAGGGCAGGCGGTCTCGTTGATTGAGCCCGCGAGCGGCTTGCGAGCAGGCCAACGCCGCGTTTGACGCGGCCCGCGCGCGCCGGCCGTCCAGCAGCCCGACGCGCTGCTACTCGCCCAGCGGCCCGTTCTCGCTGCTGGCGCCGACGTCAGTCGGCCCCTGGGCTGCTGTGGGGCTGCCGGCGAGCTGGTAGCCGCGCGCGGCCTTTGTCACCTCGCTGCTGCTGGCGAGTTTCGAAAGCGTGGTGCTGACGCTCGCGCGGCCCAGTCCGGTCGCGCTCGCGACCTCGCCGGCGGTCATCGCGTTACCGCCGGCGAGCGCGCGAAGCACGGCGTTCTTGGTCGAACCGGACGCCGCGCGCGCGACGGTGGGAGCCGGACCGCCAGCTGGCTTGCTGGCGGGCGTCTGGACAAGTTTCGCTGAAGCCGTAGTGGCAGCTGTACTCGCGCTGGCGCGCGACCGCGCGGGTTTGCTGGTCGCCGTGCGGGGAGCCGGAGTCCGGCGAGCGCGCTCAGGCGAGGCTGCCGGTGCGCCGTGCGTCGGTGGTGGGGCTGTGCCGTCGCGTGAGCCGAGGGCGGCGATCGCGTGGCGGAGCTTGTCGGCCTCGCCGAGCAGCTCGTCGAGGCGGGTTTGGATCTGCTGGCGTAGTTTGTTGAGCATGCTTCGGGCGGGTCCTTACAAGTTCGGCGGGTGGCTGGCTGTTGCAAGTGCCGTCGAAGGGCGCTCGTGGTCTCCGCGAAGGACTCTGACGCGCGCGCCGGCGCGATCGCCGCGGGCTCCCGTGGTCCCGTCACGCCGACTCCCAACTCCAACGCGCCAGAAGTTATGGCGACCGGCGTCGTAGTTTGCTGGGGCTGGGGCTGTGTGAGCGCGTCTCACCGCCCGCGGCGTGCTCAACCCGAGCGCTTCTTACGGCCCTCGTGTTCCGGTCAGCCCTCTCGAGGGGTGCGGCGGGGGGATCGAGCGCGCGTTCTCATTGATCTCATTTCACGCCAGCCAGCTTGGCCAGCTGTTCACCGAAGCGCGCTCACTGCCGTCGTTGTGGGTTAGCGCGGACTACCGCTGCGGCAGCCCGAGCGTGTCTTGGTGGCTGGCGCGTAGCGCCGCGAGCGTATTTGCGTGGAGTCGCTGTGTGATCGTGACGAGCGTGGCCGGATCCTTGGTGGCGAGCGCGGTCGCCCGCGACGTCACCTCCGAGCCGGGTACGGCGTCCTTGACGATGCCTGCTTGCTCGGCTTCGATGCCGCCCTAGCAGCGGCCGGTCGTGATTGCTCGGGGTCGTGCGCGTCGACAAGCGGGGGCTGATCGCGCTCATGCGCTCATGTCCGGACTGCAGGGAATCGTGGTGTCGACCTCGAGCGATGGGGTGTCAGCCGCCGGTGCGGCGCTGGTGCGTCGGTCGATGTCGAGCCCTTGCCTTGTGCGGCTGATGCCGCCGTCGGCGAGGAGGCCCGGGGGGCGAGTTGCGGCTCGGTCTCAAAGGGGGCCGTCGAGTGGCTGCGGCTGTGGCGGGTCGGCGGGGCGCGGCTCGGTCAAGAGCGATCAGTCGCAATCGGCTTCGTGAGGATGTCGTCAGCGGGCTTGACTGGCCGGACCGTGCCAGCGCTGTCCATCCATCGCCGACGATCGGGTCCCGGCGGGTCATTTTGAGCGTGGGTTGGTGAGCGTTTCGGGTAGCAGGGCGACGCGTTCGAGAGCGAGCTCGCGGGTTGCGGTTAGTCGCTCGCGCAGTCCTGGCGGCCGTCCGGGGAGCGCGAGTGCTGAGAGGTTGCCGTGGTGGATGTCGGTCTCGATCGCGAAGAGGGTGTGGTTGCGGTCGGGGTAGTACCAGTGCTCGGCTTGGGTGCCCATCACTCCGATCCTGCCGGTGAGCGCGGCGTCGGCCTCCCGCGCGCACGCCAGCGCGGCGTGCGCGTCGGGGCAGACGAATACGACCGCGGGCCTGGTGCCTTGGGTTCGGTAGCGGGGGTGGGCGAGGCTCCAGCCGCATAGGAACGCGTCGTAGGCGAGGAGCTTGTCGCGGTTGTAGGACGGGCGGCTGGTGAGGTCGAGCTCGACGAGGAGATCGAAGGTGAGCTTCAGCGTGTCGATGCGGAGCTCGAGGGAGAGGTCCGGCCTGACCTCGGCGAAGCTCTTCAGTTCGACGTCGATGATCGCCTGCCCGTCCGGGACGGGGATCTCGTTGAGCGTGATCGGATGGCGGTCGCGGCCTGAGCCTGCTTGGGGGACGGGGTAGACGTCCTGTGTCAAGTAAAGCCGGAAGGTCTTTGTGAGCGAGGGCGTGATCTTGTCCGGGGGCACATCCCCCGGACCCCCTGGCGACCCCCTCACGCAGATCGCGCGCTGCGCACAAACGACAAGAGTGAGAGCCCCGCCCGGCGGCTCGGACGGCGCAAAACGGCACGCGCCGTCCGCCCCAGAGCCGCCGTGCGGCTGAGGGGGATCAACGTCAACGGCAGAGTTCCAGCGCCCTTCGGGCGCCCGCTAATGAGTCGTTTGCTTCTAGGCGGCCATGCGCTGTGTCGCGGCGATATCGATGAGCGGCGGTTCGCCCGCAATCAGGACCGTGACGTGGCGCTGGTAGGCGCGGTGGCGGGCTGGATCGTAGGGGACTCGATCCTGCCAGCAGCGCCAGAGCACGCGGCTCCAGGCGCGTCCGAGCGTGCGGATTGCTCGCTGGTGATCGTGGCCGGCGGCTAGCGCTGAGGCGTAGAGCGCCTGCGCCCACGGATTGTGGTGGCGCGAGCTATCAGCGAGCACGCAGAAGGACTGGCGCAGGCGCCCGTTGCACGCGTAACGAAAGCGAGCGACCTTGCGCTTGCCCGATTCGACCGCGACGGCTGACTGCCCGCCGTCGGCCGACAGCGACTCGCGTGTCGGGTAGCGCTCGCGGCAGTCTCCGATCTCGGCGACGAACTCGGCGGCTGTCACGAAGCTCTGCGGGCTTTTGAACGCCGACAGGAAGATCTCCCCGTCGGGGTGCGCGCGCACCGCGCTTGCGATCCGCTGCTCAAGCGCTTGCAGCTGCGTGTGCAGGCACTGAAGGTGGCTGACGAGCGTCACTACGATCGCTCGCCGGGCGGCGCTCTCGGCCTGCCCGGCACGCCCCTCAGGCGCCGCGCGGAGCTTCTGCAGCAAGCCCGCCGGCGTCTGGCTACCCGTGTAGTGCTGAGCTTTCAGAAACCCGGCGAGCCGCTGCTCGCCCAGGCCGCGAGTGTCAGCCGCGCTCGGGTAGCGCTTGATGAACGCCAACGAGATCTGGCTGTCGAGGTCTGAGAACAGGCGCAGCGGACCTGTCCAGAAACGCCGCCGTCATCGACGCGACGATGTCCTGGCGAGCACGCGTCAGCGCCTTCAACGCCTGGGTCTCATCGCTGTCGGGCTCAAGCACCCGGAAGCGATGCGCGTCCGTGCGCGCGAGCTCGCAGAGCACGAACGCGTCAAACCGATCTGACTTCCCGCCCGCGGCGCGAAACCGATCTCGTGTCGCCGCGACCTGGTTGGGGTGGATCGCCAGCACCCGCAGCCCCGCGTCCAGCAGCCGATCGACCAGCAGCCCGTCCGGACGCTCGATCGCGACCAGCTCAACCCGCAAGCGCGTGAGCACCTTGCACAACGACCTCAGCCCGGCCTCGTCGTGCGCGAACGTCGCGGCCAAAAGCTCCTCCCCCGCCGCGTCAGACACCCGGACGTCGTGCTTCTCAGACGCCCAATCAACACCAGCACAATTGCCCATCTTGAGACCCTCCTTCGATCTAGACCTTTGCTAACCGCCACGACCGGGAGGCACCATCGCGGACGCTTGTAGACAGGCCCTCACGGGGCTACGTCCTGTTGCCGCTTGCGGCACCTCACCACCGCCGAGAGGGGCTGGTCTACCCCTGGCCCTCTATATGGGGCTAGCGGCCATGGCCCTCTCTCGACGGCGGTCGAGGCCGACTACAACAACGATGATGACCTACAAGCGG